>JALHUQ010000354.1 GCA_022866645.1 Woeseiaceae bacterium
AGTGTGACGTACATACCGACGATCTCGTCCCAGACAATGCCGCCGTGATCGTGGACGCCAATGCGCCTGGTGCTTTCGCCACAGATCCAGATACCGGCGACAGCTATCGCGATCGCGACGCCCAGCTGAACAGTCAGCCCGAAATCCATGGTCAACCAGAACAACAACACGCCCGGCAACGAGCCAAAAGTGCCAGGCGCGAAAGGAGCGAGCCCAGTTCCAAAACCAAAGGCCAGGATGTGGACCGGGTCTTTCATGACCGTGCGGGCAAGATTGTCAGGTGGCTGGTTCATCGGAAATGACGGTAACCGCTGTCGTCGACATCCACAATGTCGTCGTGCAGCCGGCAGACCAGGCCCGCCGACCCGGAAACCGTTCCGATTTGTGTGATTCCAGGAATATTCTTCACCGCGCCAGGGTCAGCCGTGAAACACAATTCGTAGTCATCACCGCCGGTCAGGGCGTAACGCCGTTGTTGCGCAAGGTCGAATTTCTCGCGAAGTGCGTCGGATATCGGAAGCTTGCTGATATCGATTTCACCACCGACACCGCTAGCCAACAGCAATTTCTTCAGATCGCCCAGCAGACCGTCAGAGATGTCGATCGCGGCACTTGCCTTGCCAATCAACCTACGTCCCGTTTCAACTCGCGGTGTCGGTCGCAAAAAGCGCTGTACGAGAAACTCATCGACTTCATGTCGTTGCAACAACGCCAGGCCTGCGGCGGCGTCACCCACGGTGCCAGTGACAAAAATCGCGTCGCCCGGCTTTGCCCCGCTGCGTAACAGTGCTGCGCCTTTTTCGACCTCACCGCTTATGGTCACTGTCACCGTCATTGTCGGACCGCCGGTCGTGTCGCCACCGACCAGAGCGAGCTCATGATTATCCGCAGCTTCGAATAGTCCGGCGGCAAATGCGGCGATCCACGGTTCGCTCGCGTTGTTAAGTGTCAGTGCCAGCGTCATCCATCTGGGGATCGCGCCCATAGCCGCAATATCGGAGAGATTAACGGCCACCGCTCTGTAGGCGATATCGGCCGGATCGGTATCAGAAGGAAAGTGCACGCCTTCGACGAGAGTGTCGATGACCTGCACCTGATGCTTTAGAGGGTCTGGAACCAGGACGGCGCCGTCATCGCCAATGCCAATCTCGACACCGGCCACAACTCGCTTACGGTCGAAGTATCGGCGAATCAGCTCGAATTCGTCCACGATCTAGCGCCGCGCCTGAGTCTCAATCTCTCGAAAGGTCTTCGCGGCCAGATCAAGGCAGGCATTGACGTACTTATGACCTTCGATCGAGGCAAATCGCTTCGCGAGGTTGACCGCCTCATTGATGACCACCCGATAGGGAATCTCGATGCGCGATTCGAGTTCGTAGACGCCAATCAGCAGGATCGCGAGCTCAACCGGGTCAAGCTGCTCAAGTGGTCGATCGATCAGCACATCGATTTTTTTCTCGAGCTCGTCCTGCGAATTGCTAATTGCAGGAAACTGCTCGTCGAAATACGCCTGGTCTACTCGTTCATAGGCGGCCTGTTCGTGAAACTGCGCCACTAACTCCGACGTCGTATGGCCGGCGATTTGCTTTTGATACAAAGCCTGAACCATCAGCTCGCGCGCGCGCGTCCGGGCTCCGGCGCCTTTTGATGTGGCTTTGCTCATTAATCGATACGACGCAGAAGATTGACCATCTCGATGACGGCCAGGGTGGCTTCTTCACCTTTGTTACCGGCTTTGGTACCGGCACGTTCAATGGCCTGCTCTATCGTATTCACGGTCAAAACGCCGTTACCGATCGGAATGCCGTGCTTTTGCGATGCTGCGTTGATGCCCTTGACGCATTCACCGGCGACGTACTCGAAATGCGGCGTACCGCCACGGATAACGGCGCCCAACGCGACGATGCCGTCAAAACGTCGCGTCGCCGCAACTTTGTCGACAGCGATTGGCATTTCGAATGCGCCGGGAACGCGGATGATCTCGATATCGCCGTCTGCGGCACCGTGTTGCCTGAGGCAATGTAATGCGCCCTTGATCAACGACTCAACGATAAATTCATTAAAACGCGACGCGACAATCGCGAAGCGCGCATCGCGCACAATAACGTCGCCTTGTGTGGTCTTAATCTTGTCCATGCTGTTCGGCTACTCTCAGACGTATTCCGTAATTTCGAGATCGAATCCGGAAATCGCATACATGTGCTTAGGCGCCGATAATACACGGATTTTGCTGAGGCCGAGGTCGCGGAGTATCTGCGCTCCGATGCCGTAGGTGCGCAAGACTTCGTCGCCCGCGCGGCGCTTTTCAAGCTCGTCATGTTTCTGGCCGAGCGATTCGACGGTATCCATGAGCTTGCGCGATGTTTCCTGGTCACGCAGCAGCACTATGACGCCGACCTCTTCCTCGGCAATACGCTTGATCGCACTGCTGAGAGGCCAACCCAATGACGGACTCTGCACGCCGATGACATCGCCGAGCGTATCCTGCAAATGCACGCGAACGAGCGGCGCATCAACGCTACCGAGGTCACCTTTCACCAGCGCGACGTGCACTGCGCGATTGACATGATCGTCATAGCAGTACAGCGTGAACTCACCGTGTTCGGTCTGCACCATCTCCTTACCGATTCGTTCTACGTTTTGCTCGGTGTCAAGCCGGTAACGAATGAGGTCCGCTATCGTGCCGATCTTGATGCCGTGATGTTTCGCGAATCTTTCGAGGTCCGGGCGACGCGCCATGCTGCCGTCCTCTTTGAGAATTTCAACGATCGCCGCCGCGGGCTCCAGTCCAGCCAGCCTCGCCAGATCGCAACCGGCCTCGGTATGGCCAGCGCGCGTCAACACGCCACCGGGCTGCGCCATGACCGGAAAGATGTGGCCGGGTTGGCTGAGGTGTTCGGGTATCGCGCCAGGCGCGACAGCCGCCTGGATGGTGCGCGCGCGATCGTGCGCCGAGATGCCGGTCGTAATGCCCTCGGCCGCTTCGATCGAGATCGTGAAATTGGTCGCATGGTGATGATCGGTATCACTGACCATCAGTGGCAATCGCAGTTGTTTGCAACGCTCTCGTGAAAGGGTGAGGCAGACCAGCCCGCGTCCATGCGTTGCCATGTAATTGATGTCCTCGGGGCGAACCTTTTCCGCCGCCATGATCAGATCGCCTTCGTTCTCGCGATTCTCATCGTCGACCATGATGACCATTTTGCCGTCTTTAATATCAGCAATGATGTCGACGATATCGGCGAACGGACTGTCGGCAGCGCTCGGATGTAGTGTGGTGTTATCGGGCATAGCCATGCGCCTTTAGAAAATCCAGAGAAATGTTATCGCCATCCTTGCTTAGCAGCCGCTCAAGATAGCGAGCGAGTAAATCAACTTCTACGTTGACGAGGGTACCGACCACGTAATCATCCAGGATCGTGACTGCCGCAGTATGGGGGATAATATTCAATTCGAAGCAGTTACCTGATACTTCGTTGATGGTAAGACTGACGCCATCGATACAAACCGACCCCTTCTTCGCGACATAGTGAGCGTATTCGGGCGGAATTTCGACACTGAGTCGCACGGAACGAGCATCAAAAGTTCGCGATATCACTTTACCCACGCAATCGACGTGTCCGCTGACCAGATGGCCGCCAAGTCTTTCGCCGAGGCTGATCGCAGGTTCCAGATTAACGTCCGAGCCCACGTCCAATTTTCCAAGGGCCGTGACGTTAAGGGTTTCCACCGACACATCCGTGTCGAATCCCTGCGCATGCAGAGCGACCGCTGTCAGGCAAACACCGTTGACGGCGATACTGTCGCCAAGCTCGTATTCACTCCAGGGCAGCCCCTCTGAACTGACCGTAAGGCGCACGTCTCCGTCCTGCCGATTCAGGGCAGTGATCGTACCTTTTGCTTTTATGATTCCGGTAAACATGGCGTCTCAAATTAATCCGACTGCCTGAATGTCGCTGTAATTCGGGTGTCACTTCCGATTCGACGAACGTCGGTGATAGTAAGCGATTTGCGATCCGCTAACGATGACCACGACGGCGTCGTAACCATACCCATTGTCTGACTACCCATGATATTGGGCGCCTGAAAAATGACCAGCTCGTCAAGCAGCCCTCTTTCCAGCAGATGTCCCGCCAATCCCGGGCCCGCTTCGACCAGTACGTCGTTCACGCCGCGGGCTGCCAATTCCTTCAACACCGCGTCCACATCGACGCGATTATCGATGGCAGGAAAAGACATGACCTCGGCATTCGTTTTTTGCAGTGCATGCGCATCCGCATTACCTGTACAACAAATCAGAGTCGTGCCCGATAACGCCAGCATCGACGCTGCAAGCGGCATGCGCAGCGTGCTATCGAGCACAACACGAAGGGGCTGCAGGCCACCGGTATCAATATCGGCAGCACGCACGTTCAGCGATGGATCGTCGGCGAGGACCGTACCAATTCCCGTCATCACCGCCCCCGAGCGTGCCCGCAATCGCTGTACATCGGCGCGCGCCTCGGGGCCCGTGATCCACTGGCTCTCTCCACTCGCCATGGCGATCGCACCGTCAATGCTGGCGGCCAGCTTCAAACGCACAACGGGGCGCTGCTCAGTAACCCGTTTCAGGAAGCCGCGATTCAAGTTAGCAGCCGCGGACTGCATCAGGCCCTTCTGGACCTCGATCCCGGCATCCGCGAGTAAGCGCAGACCGCGCCTGTGGGCATCTGCAAATGGATCTTCCATGGCGGCGACAACTTTGCGCACACCGGCAGTGATCAGGGCATCACAACACGGCGGAGTCTTGCCGTGATGCGCGCAGGGTTCGAGAGTCACGTAGGCTACCGCCCCGCGAGCTCGTTCTCCCGCGACTCGCAACGCGTGCACTTCGGCGTGCGCGTCGCCGGTCTTGATGTGATATCCCTCGCCAACGATTTCGCCGTCCCTGACGAGCACACAGCCGACCATGGGATTCGGATGAGCGGTATAACGGCCACGCTCGGCAAGGCGCAAGGCACGCGCCATGTACGCGCAATCCTGTGTTGTGAATTCAGACACGACCGCGCTACTTTTTCTTGTGTTCTTTTTCGAACGGTTCCGGCAGCAAGGACATTTGCTCTCGGCTGGCGGCTGTTTCCGATATTTTCTGCAGGCGCCTGATCTCGTCCTCAAACTCCGTAATGTCCTGAAAGCGTCGATACACGGACGCGAA
>JALHUQ010000355.1 GCA_022866645.1 Woeseiaceae bacterium
CCGCGCGTCATGTACCGCGACAATCTCGTCGATGCCAACCCGTTTATTCCCCCGTCTATCAATGGTGGAATCCTGTATCCAGGCATCGCGCCGCGTGACACGGATAGCGACCCATTTGCCGTACTTGGAAATCGCGAGGCGCGTTCCGGAGAGTTATTCCTGACCTACGATTCCACACCTGCGACCCCATTTTACGACTGGGACAACGAGTGGCGTGAAGATGCGAAGTTCGCATTCAATATCGGTAGCAAGTATACCGAGTATCCGACGGCCACCGATGCGTACCTTTACTTCAATAGTGAAGCGAACAGCAACGCATCATTCGGACTGGGTCTTCCCGCAGAAGACGTATGGACGGTGAGCAGCAGGATGGTCATAAATCCAAATCGCCACACGAAATATATAGTCAGTCTTATTAAGGGCTTCAATCAGTCAACCGGTAATCCTGACGGTGGTACGCGTGACTACTACGAAGTGCACGCGAAAGCCGTTTTAAACGGCCGACACACGGTCTCGGGTTATTACAAGCAGGATGCGTGGGGCCCATACGATTTTCATCGCCAATTCAACGCCGTTTACCCTGAGCAATTCATGCTCGACTACTCCGTACGGCTGGGCAATGCCGGGGTTGTCAGTTCACTCACGGACGAGACCAATGCAACGCAGATCGGGCTGAGGACCCTGTATCGTAGCTATGACGCGAACAGTATCGACTTTGATCCCGAACTTGTCGGCGACAACCAGTGGTCGACGCTGCTTTACTTTACCTACCAGTTTTAATGACCAGATATGCAAGGCCAGGGAATTCAAATTATGAAGACTAGAAATCGAATCCGCAGCGCGATGGTTATGCTGCTCAGCTTCGGAGCATTGGTCGCCGGTGGCTGCGAAGCTCCGGGCAACTCGGATGGCGAGATCATCAACAACATCGTATTGCCGACGGACGTGGTGCTGAACCTCGCCTGTGAAAATGTCGGTATTTACCCGGAAACCTGTGTCCTCGGCGACCCGGAAAACCCGTTTGTAACGACTACGATCATTGAGTTTGACCTCAACAGTCCTGGTGCCGACAACAAGTTCGATCTCTTTAACTCGATTCCGGCCGGCCCGACAGGGGCTAAAGCGCGCTTCTACTTCTGGGCGACCGCACTCGCTCGACGGCCTAGCGGCGAGAATCAGTTCTATACAGCACTGGCATTACATGAATTGTTTGATGCCAACAGTAACGTGCTATCGCAGGACGAGCTCGCACGTGAACAGGCGCTGAAAGCCTACAGGTCAGTCCTGGATAATTTCTTTGCCTCGGTAACGGTTTTCGAATGTTGCCCGGCGGCCAGTCCAACTGGGGATCCCGTGCAATTTGCCATCCCGCTGAATGAGCTGACGGCCGATAACCTGTTCAGAACGGCCGCCACAGGCTATAGGCGGCTGGTCGATGGCGATCCCATTCTGGTGCTGGCGCTACTTCTCGATTGGGGTTACTCCTACCAGGCTGCGAATCCGCCCAATTATGACGATGGCGTGGTCACCGTTGGCGAATTCTAGCCACCTTCTCCGGTAAGGGGGCCGATGCGGCGTTCCGGATTCTTTGAACTTGTCGTTCTTGCCGGCCTGATGCAGTTCGCGACCGCCGCATTCGCGGAGGCCATTCCGGTAGAGCTGCGACAGACCGAGAACGGCTGGCAACTTTTGCGGGGCGGGGAGCCATACCTGATCCGCGGTGCAGGTGGTGCTCACTCGCTGCGACAACTGGCGGACGCCGGAGCAAACTCGGTCCGTACCTGGAACGCTGATGGCATTGACGCACTGCTGGATGAGGCTGCTTCACTCGGATTGTCGGTCACAGTAGGCATCTGGCTGGGTCACGAACGTCACGGCTTTAATTACGCCAACAAGACACAAGTCGCGGAACAGTTTGAACGTGCCCGACAGGTCGTGCTTCGATACAAGGACCACCCGGCGGTTTTGCTTTGGGGTATTGGCAACGAGATGGAAGGTTACGAGTCGGGCGATAGTCCGGCGATATGGGCGGCTGTGAACGACATCGCTGCCATGGTCAAGCAGCTCGACCCCAATCATCCGACCATGGCTGTCACCGCGGAAATAGGCGGCGGTCGTATTCAAAGCTTGCACAAAAACAGTCCTGCTATTGATATACATGGCATCAATTCCTACGGCGGTGCGCCATCATTGCTTGAACGCTTGCGTGCCGGCGGTGCGTCCAAGCCCTATGTGATTACGGAGTTTGGCCCCGTCGGCCCATGGGAGATGCCGAAGACAGAGTGGGGCGCTCCTTACGAGCAGACCAGTACGGAAAAATCGGCGTTCTATCGTAAGAGCTATGAACAAAGTGTTAGCGGTGCTCCGGGCTTTGCGCTGGGTTCGTACGCCTTCAATTGGGGCTACAAGATGGAGGGCACATCGACCTGGTTTGGAATGTTTCTGTCAGACGGTTCGCGGCTGGGCACAGTCGACACCATGACGGAGCTTTGGGCGGGTGCGCCGCCCACAAATCTCGCGCCGACGGTTGAACCATTGGTGTTCGAAAGTGAGCTGGAAGTCGATCCTGGCGACCGGGTGCACGTGCGCGCCAGCGTTCTCGATCCCGAAGATCATTTGGAAAGTGTCCGATGGGTTGTAAGGCCGGAGTCCGGCGAATACGCCACGGGCGGTGACTTTCGACCTGATCTACCCGATATCGAAGGAGTCGTACTCGAGGGTGACGAAAGCGGTGCGCAGTTGCTTATGCCGAACGAACCTGGACCCTACCGACTGTTCTTTTATGCCTACGATGATGTTGGCAATGCTGCGACAGCGAATGTTCCGTTTTTTGTAAAAGGTAAGGTAACTACTCACTTTCCGGTATCCGTCTACGACGATAGCTTCGACAATATGCCGTGGGTGCCGTCCGGCTGGATGGGAGCGACGAAGTTCCTGACACTGGACGGAGGCTTCGCCGAGAATCCTCATGACGGTGCGGCCAATATCAGAATGCGCTACGAAGGAAAATTCGGCTGGGTCGGTGTCGCCTGGCAAAACCCGGCTAACAACTGGGGAGATCTGGAGGGAGGATTCGACCTTAACGGCGCCAGTTATCTTGAACTGTGGGCGAGAGGCGAGTACGGCGGCGAAAGCATCAGCATCGGGGTCGGACTGCTCGGCTCTGACACGGCCAACCCGGATTCGGCAAAGACAACAGTCGATGGAATGGTCTTGCAGCGAGAATGGCAACGCTATCGTGTGCCACTGAAAAAAATGGATCTGTCTAGTATCAAGACAGGCTTTGTAGTGACCCTCAAAGGCCGCAGCACACCCGTTACTGTCTACCTGGATAGCATCCGTTACGTCCGCTAGCGTCGCTTAGTCGGGCGCAGGCCCCGTGGACTCACGGACCAGCAATTTTGCGGCGAAAGTATCTGCGCCTCGCAACGGCGTGGCGACTCTGGAGTGATCTATCAAGGCCATCGCTGCTCGCTCGGCCATGGCAGCCAGCGGTTGTCGCAGGGTGGTTAGAGCCGGATAGATCTGCTGGGCGAGGGCAACATCGTCGCATCCGGCGACCGACAATTCGCCCGGGACGTCTATGCCGAGGCGATCTGCCACGCGAATAACCCCCGCAGCCATATCGTCGTTGGCCGCGAATATTGCGGTGGGCCGTTGTTTTCGTGCGAGCAGCTTCTCGGCACAGGCCTCGCCCGAGCGGATAGAATTGTCGCCTGCCTCGACGAGTCGTTCCGAGAACTTCAATCCACTTTCCCGTAATCCGTCCTGATAGCCGGCAAAACGAATTTGTACCGCGTCGTGTTTAGGGTGTCCGGTAACAAAAGCGATTCTCTTATGCCCCAGCGATGCGAGGTAGCGCGTCATTTCCGCGCTACTTTCGCGATCGTTCATCGACACGGTGAATTCCTTGAAGACCTTCTTTCCAGGAGACACGCGAACAAATGGAGTGCCCGTCACAGAAATCGCACGCAAAATATTCCGCATATTCGACAATGGCGCGGCGAGAATCACACCGTCAGGCCGCACCGTTTCAATCAGCGTTTTGAGTTCGGTGCCGACATGTTCATCTTGATAGTTGCAAGGATGGATTAGCAGCTCACAATTCGTTTTCCTGCACGCGCGCAATGCTCCTTGTTGTAGTCGAATAACATAGCCGGCACTTGGAATTTCGTAGACGCTCGGATCGTCATAGATAAGCGCGATGAGGTTGGAGCGATGGCTGGCCAGACTTCGCGCCGAGCGATCAGGACGATAGTTGAGTTCTTTGACAGCCTTTTCGACGCGCTCTGTGGTGCCTGCGCTTACGTTTGGCTCGCCATTGACAACACGGGAGACGGTCTTGATGGAGACCCCGGCAAGCGAGGCGACGTCGAATATAGTGGACCTGCTCATCGTTGTTTAATTACTCCGAGCCGAAATTAATCAGCACCATCGCCATGTAATTGAAGTCCATTTGTGTCAGCGCTGTCAATTATTACTACATCGCGCCGACGACAATATCATCAGCCTGCACATCCGGCAGTCGTTCCGCATAGAGCGCCTGCATCACCAGTTTGGGCGTCCGTTTCACGTTGAACAGACCCCAGTGTTTTTCGGGTTCCTGTGGATGCACGGAGCCCTTCCAGGGCTCGTCAAAAGCCTCGAAGACGAAAGTCAGAATCTTCTCGCTGTTCGTCCAGTCGAGCAGTTGCTGATAGTAGCTCGCCTGCAATTCTTCCGAAGCGTTATCTGGCTCAATGCCACGGCCATTGGAAGCCGTTGTCCAGCCAGCCTCTGTGATCACTATCGGTTTATCGGGGTGGCAAAAAGCCACCGAGCGGTAATTTTTCTTGGTGTACTCAAGTGCGTTCGCTATAGATATGTATTCCCAAGCCGGGTAGGTATGAACGGATATGAAGTCCAGCTCCGCCGCCAAATCGTTGAGCTTGTAAGTCCAGGGATCGTAGTTCTCACAAAACGTGACGGGCTGTTCGATGCTTTTCTTGATCCTGCGGACGTAAGAAATCAGTTTTTCGACCGGGACCATGTGATCCGTCCATTCGACGCTGGCCTCGTTGCCGACGGACACCGAGAAGACAATCTCCGGATAACGTTTCGCCAATGCGATCAAACGATCGACCTCTGCGCTATTGGCCGCCGCATTGCGCGCCAGTACATCCGCCTCAAAATCGGCTCCCCACGGACATTGCGGATTGCTCACTTCCGCGCCCATGTCCGCACCCAACATGATTCTGAAGTCCAGATCCTCGCGAACGATCACGTCGAGAACCAATTCGGCGTGACGGCTGCAGTCGTACAGCCTGAGGTACTTCCAGTTGCCGTGAAGAATGAGCAGATCGTCCTTGACCTCGTCGTAGGCGGGGTAAATGCCGGACGCGGGACTTTGCCCGTCCCGGTAGCCGGAGTAACAGATCGCGTGGCCGTGTTCGATGTTCAAGGTGCTAGACATATTTGGGGTTTCCGTCTTTATCCCAGAGTCCCCAATAGGCGCCCACATCGCCCTCTGCATCTACCTTCCAGGTTTCATCAAACGATGAAAAGTAGAAGATCTCGATGCCGTCTTGCTCCGCCCACCGATAAGTATCAATGAAGTACTTGATGGCGTTTTCGAAAGAGGGCACCGCGCCCTTAGTGGCCGTGCCAATATTCGGCCATCCGGTTTCGCTGATGATGACTTTCTTACCATTGGCAACATTAACGACACGCCGATACATGTCTTTCATGTAGAGCAAGGCGTGCTCTGCGGGACAACCCTCCCAGAAGGGATAGCAGTTGGCGAGCAGAACGTCGCAGGCCGCAGTAACTCGTGGGTGATCAACGAACTCGAAATAGGCATCAACGTAGCCAACGACAGCGTCCGGCACGGCCGCTTTCACGCGGCGAATGTATTCCAGTAGTTCGTCCTCCGAAATGTCGCCACGCAGCAGGACTTCATTACCCACGGCCAGAATATCCGCGTGCCCGGCCTTTGCGATTTCGATCGCGTTCGCGATCTCGACTTCGTTTTGCTCGCGATCGTTGTCGAGCCAAACTCCGACCATATTTTTCAGGCCATTCTCTGCGGCAATTCCAGGAATCTGTTCGTTGCCCTCTTTACACGAAAAGGAACGTACCCAACGCACATACGGCTGAATAATGCCTAGCCGTTGACGAATTTGCGCTTCGGTGATTTGCGTACCCGGGCCCTGACCTTCGACATACGGACTAAATGACAGTCCGTGTATCTTTGCTTCGAGAATCTTGCGGACGAGAGTACGCAAGTCTTCGATGGAAAGACCGGAAATATCGATTCCGGAAAGAGACATTTTTCGTTGGTAAAGATTTGACATTGAGGGTCCTAAAGACGTTAAAAAGGAGGCTATTCAGAAAACAACATGTTTCTGCGAACAGTCACTGTAAGTTGACGGACTCGACCACTGCGCCGAAACCATTCGGCGCTCTCGGCCGCGGGCAACGCCAGCTGCGCGAGCCTTAGCTCCGTGCCATCGTCCCGGATAACACTGACCGCCGGTTCGGCATCATCATTCAGTTCGTAAATGACCGGCACCTGACACCACGTGAAGGCCAGCCCAGCCGCTGGTACGGCGACGTCTTGCCAGTTGCCATCGACATCGAGATAACAGAACTGGCGTGCTTCGCTTATGAACTCCCGCAAGCGCAGCAGATCGGGTTGAAAACGCACCGCGCCGTCGCTGACCCGAATGCCGAGCTCGCCGAATCGTGTCAGCAGTTCCTCCTTGACCTGTCCGGTCATGCCGGGTTGCTTCGCACCGGAGTGTTTGGGTGAGTGGGAGTAAGGGTCTGTCGGAAATGCACCGTATTCCGCGGGCGTCTTGTTGAAGCCAATACCCTCGCGTACGCGATAGTACAGCTGCCCCAGGCGTCGGCGGCTTGTCTGATCGGAGCCCTGCTCCAATGACGCAAAGAAATTTTCCTGCACGGCCAGCAGCAGCTTCGCGACCATGTGCCAATAAATCGAACCCAAGCCTTCGTAACCGAACATGGTACCCGATCGTCCGGTGAATGATTTGTGTTGGAAAACCTGTTCGTACAGCGCCTGCAGGGGCTTGCGCGCCTCCTCGATCGAGTCGCCGTAGTCCGCCGCCAGCAGATCCAGTTCAGCATTCAAGTTACTGACGTTGGTGAACTCGGCGTTGAAGCGATAGCAGCCGTCGGCGTCCCGAACGACGATGCGTTCATCGCCGTCGGCCAGCAGCCGCTGCAACAGCGGAATTGCCTCGACCTGCTTAGCGGGGATCTGGTTCTTCGCCAGAAATCCCGGCAATCGCCGGTCGGGATAGAGCATGAAGCTGTGCTGATCCGCACGGTAGATGTCGCTCTCGAACAGCGCTTCGATTACTTTGATGGCTACTTTCGGGGCAATGGCGCCGGCACTCAGTGCTGCGACCTGACCCTCAAGCATCGGATATAGCGTGTCAATCTCAACGGAGTCTTGTTTCATGCCCAGCAGGTTGTAGGCGTGATACATGCCATCCTCGCGTCGATTGCTGGCAATACTGTGATCGACCGCCGTCAGCGCATCGTCCAGCATGGCCGTGATGTGCTCCAGCGGTGTCGTTGCCTTGCCGGCGAAAGATTCCTGTTGATAAACAGTCTCGCGATAGCGACTCGAAGCCTGTCCGAGTTCGGCGAGAGAGGCGTATCGATCTGTCGCGCTGATTGGCTTTGCTCCGAGCTTTGGTCGCACCTTCCGCAAAGCAACGGCGGTGTCGTTCAGCCACTGGTCCACTTCTTGGGACAACGTGAACTGCGCAGACTCCGCTGCCAGCAACTGCTGCAAGAATCGAATGTAGCGACGCAAATAGTACAGCGTAACCATGGACAAGCCTTGGCCAACTAAAGCGTTGTTCGCATCGTTCCACTCGGGTCGCTGAGTGTTCATCCAGATGCCGCCGTCGATAACCAGATTACCCAGCTTGCTCAGCAAAGGTACGAGCAGTTTTTCGAGAAGATTGACCTGATAGACGTTGTTGTTTGCATCGAAAATCAGCTTGCCATCGGCACCCAATGTGGCAACCCGCTGCTCGACTCGTTCGGCAGATTTGTGGTCATAGTCCACCGTGCTTTTGGGGTTCTTCTGCAGCGCTTCAAATGGCCGGATCCGATAGGGTACGTTCGCGTAGCAGAATATCGGCAGATGCAGCAGCGCACTGAGCCGATCCGGATGAAACTGTCTGGACAGCTCCAATAGTTTTTGCAGGTAGATGATCTGGTGATCACCCCAGTAGCCGATATAGCTCCACGGGTTGTCTGGTTCCTCGACTTCCCAGTCGATGCCTTCTTTCGTAATGCGGTAAGGGTTGTATCCGTCCATCGTGGACGCGTTGACAAATTTGGCAATGATATTTTCGACAAACTCCGGATAGCTGAATGCCAATGCTTCCCAGTTCTGGAAAATGTCGCGCCAGTTGCCCTGATAGGAAAGCAGGCCATCACCGTGTTCGTCCTTCAAATTGATAGCGAACTGATTCCACGGGCGACTTGGATCGCCATGGCGGCGGCCGAAGGTGATTGGCAAATACTCGCAGCACAGCCGCTCGAGTTGCGTGTCGCCTTGTTTGTTAACAAGCGATAGCAGCGCGGAGAAGTTCAGTTCGCCCGGCAACGCGTGTAGAAACGTCTGATTGCGATTATAGACGTCGCGATTGAAATTCTTGATGGTGTTGCGGAAGTCCCGAGAGGGCACGTTGTACTGATCGTTGAAATAGCCGCCGCGTAAGATGTTGAAGAGTACATTGGCATAATGGTGTACAGATACGTTTTCCTCAGCGGTGGCCTGAAAACCGTCGCCACTTGCCATGATGCGCGCCAGACCATCGGAGCCCTGATTGACAGAGCGGCCGATTGCTGCACTTACCTCATCCGGATTGTCGAGCCGTCGGCGCAATTCGACTATCTCGCTCTGAGTCTGCTCGATGTTCGCGACGATTTGCCAATGTTGCGAGGCTCGTGGCGCCAGCTCCAGTGTCTGATTCACGAGGTAAGCACCGCGGATACCGCGTTTGTGAAATTCTGCTTCCACCGTCGCACCGCGGCGGAAGGCATTGATCTGTTCCGATGAAATAATAATCTTGTGGCCGGAGAGGCCAAGACAGAAAACCGTATTCGCCTTCAGCGACTCGCAGGGTTCAGCGCGATCGGTGATACCTGAGTACACTGAAAAATAAGCCAGCCCGGTCGCCTCATCCAACTCTGTCCACTTATAGGCATCGACCAGATTGCTGGAATTGGTTTGCGTAAAGATCGGCGTTCCGGCCGGGAGAATATTCTGCAAGCCGTCGATCATGTCGGCCGTTACGGCTCGCTGACCGAGGTTCTGGACTTCGCATTGTCGGGCAAAACCATAGTCGCCGCTGGTAACCCAGGTGTAGCGAAACGCCAGTTGCAGATCGTGATTGATTTCTTCAAAGCAAAGTTTATTGCCCAAATGACTCTTATACAGGTTGCGGGTAATTTGACAGTGTCCGATCTGCTCCCGGTTGAAAGGCTCCCACACGGTCTGTTCCCCGTCCAGGCGGACTCGAAGTATTGTCTTGCTGCCGGTGTGAGTGGTGCTTTCGTGGATCTTGTCGACTGTAACGTACGGGAACAGCGCCGTTTCTGGTGAGACTCGGCCCGCCGTCAGGCCACCGGTTGAGGAAGCAAACAGCCAGTGATCATCGTTCGATACCACGCTGATGAAAAATGGTTCCATCTGGTCGACGTTGCGTATGACGTAATAACGCTCGCTCGCGATGTTGATGAATTCACCCGACACCGTGTTGTCGCTTGCGGCGTCAAGATTCATTCTTTGTTTCTCCAACATACTGTTATTCCACCAGCGTCAAAGAACCAAACAATCCGGCGTCGATCCAGCCGCGATCCTTCGGTCCGTCCGCAACGAGCTCGGAACCGATGAAGTTCTCGCGCAGTTCGCTGCCGTCGTTATCGCAAAGAACAAGTTTGATATTCATTACATTCTGCTCCTGGGGGCAGCTGGAAATTCGAGCGCGCCTTGCGGCACAAATGCAAGCGCTGGCTTTATAGAATTTCGCTTTATGGGTCAATTACAGAGCTGCCTTTATTATTGATTGTAACCAAATATGACAGCGCTGTCATCAGCACTATATACGAAATTGCTAATCTTGTATGTTTTGATTTCGGTGCTGCGATCTGCCGCTTGTGATAAACGCGCAAGCGACGCACCGCTGCCGGATTATTCGACCAACACCAATGCGCCGAATAATCCCGCGTCGATCCAGCCCCGGTCTTTGGGGCCACTAGGTACCGCTTCGGAGCCAATGAAGTTTTCGCGCAACTCACTGCCGTCGTTGTCGCAATAAGCGACCATCAGGCCCAGGATCTTGCCCGCCGACAACGACAACGGCGTGTTGCTGTCCGAGTCGTCCTGATAGTCGGCAGCATAGATGTCGATCGCGAGTTCCCAGATGATTTTACCGCCCTGCTGCTTCCAGCGGCTCTCAACATGGTGCGAGTAACTACGCGCCACTTTTCCCGTACCGATATCGATAGCCTGATTGTCCAAAGACATGTGGTAGGCGAAGGCGTTGTGGTTGAACTGGTGGTCGCCGCCGGAAAAGTCTTCGTCGAGGAAGATTTCGAGGCAGTCGTCGTCCCAGTATTGCACCAGCGGGTCGCGGTGTGTGTCGATCAGGATGTCATCAACAAATTCTCCGAGTAGGTAGATCTTGTTAGTCGTCCACACCACCTTGTACCTGCCTTGGAAATCTTCGGCGGAGTACTCCGGCCCCAGCCAGCGGTTTGCGATGTCCTGCCACTTAGCCTCTTGCCATATGGCTTCGTCGGCGACGCCGTCGACAGTCAGTGCTTGCGCGCTCTTCGGCGCCGCATACTCGGTGCGAGCTTCTTCGTGAGCGGAATCTGCCAGCGCCGGCGCCGCCATAAGCACGAGGGATGCGAGCGCCAGGCAGACGCGAAGGTTGGCATTAAGCATGTTGTTCTCCGGAAATTTTTTCAGCCACGGCGACCGTTCGTGCGACCACATCGTCGAGTTGAACCTCAGAGTAGCCGCCAAGACTGACGCCAATGCGCCCGGCCCAAGGGCTCGTCCATGCGGCCGCTATCGGCATGCCAGTCAGTCCGAGCAAGCCGCCCACCGTTGCGCCGTTGCAGTCTGTATCCAAACCGGCTGCGACAGCGTTGCCGATTGCAGCGCCGAAATCGCCGTCCGCAGAACAAACAGCCCAGACAACGAGGGCAAGATTATTCAGCGTATGCACGGGTGATAGATTTGCATATCTTTCATGCAAGCGATCGACAGCGGTGGAAGCGCTCGACAATTCACGCCCAAAACGCACGGCAGCCGCGGTTTCGCTGTCGTTTGGAATGTATTCGAGCGCCGTATCAATGGCATCATCGAGATTTGCACTGGCAGGGATCGCGGCGCCCAGGGCGGCAACAAAGACGGCGCCATAAACGCCTTCTCCGCGATGTGACAATGCTGCATCACGCTGCGCCATTGCAGCGGCGAGGGCCGGACGGCCCGGACAGACCCAACCATAAAGATCGCATCGAATCTGTGCGCCTATCCATTCGTTGAACGCGTTGTCGGAGCATTCGCGAATGTCGAAGCCGGCATCGCCGCCGTTGACAAATTCATCGGCCATATTATTCAGTAAGGTGCGGTAAGCGGCGCGCTCTGCGGTCCAGGTGGTACCCGCCGGGAGCAAGCGCAACCACGCTCGCGCAACGTCAGCAGTATCGAAGTTTGTACCGCGGTCTTCAAGCAGCAACAGAGCGAGCACTGTGTAGTTTATGTCGTCGTCGGGTTCCGCGCGGACCATTTGCTCGCGGCAGCAATTTCTCGCCAGCCGGTCGACGAGGGTTCCCTCTATCAAAGGTACATAGTCACGTAACGGCAGCGCCTCTGCTGCTTCCAGGTAGGACTCTATTCCCTC
>JALHUQ010000356.1 GCA_022866645.1 Woeseiaceae bacterium
CAAACTCCCCGTTGGGCCAATTGCGGGCAGATCTTTAGGATGGCCTTCAAGATCCATGAATTCCGCGTCCACATGCCAGCCGGTAAGGATTTGCGATATCTGATTACCCTGCTGTGCGTTTTGATCGTCAGCGCCATCCAGAACTCGGTCGCGGACTCGAGCAACCTCGCGTCGGGACAGCCCAGTCAGCATCGCGACCCGGGCATTATTGGTCGGCCTGCCTTGAATCCCGTAACCCGATCTGGCCGCCATTACATAGGCTTCCTTCGACAGTTCGCTGAACTCATTCCAGGTCACTCCGTGGCGGAGCAGGAAGCGCACTACCGGCAAAATCAGGTAGCGGCAACTTCGAATGACATGTTCTTTAATATCCACCGGTACGTCCAATAAACTCTGTATGTGTGCCTTTTTAGCACATATACAAGTAATTGCAACAAAAATATTCAAACCGGGCTCAATTTGAGCTCAAGTAAAGGCCGCGATCGCGCCCTAGCTGTTGAATTTCATAGAATTCTTTTACCGGGCGCCATTTCTTTACGCGCCGTACCTAGAATGGAATCATGCGCTATGCGCCACCGCTTCCCGGTTCTGTTATTCATTTTCGCCATTGCGGCAGGTTCTTCCTGTTCGGATAAACCTCAATCCGGCATTAGCGCCCAAACTGAACCGCCCCGGGTCATCCGACGGGGGAATGGTGGCGAGCCGGGATCGCTCGATCCCGCGATTGCAGAAGATGTGCACGCGTTCAATATTCTGACCGACCTTTACGAAGGGCTGGTTACAGTTTCCGCTGCCGGTGAAATTGTCGCCGGCGTTGCCGAGACCTGGGTCGTTAGTGACGACGGACTCACCTATGTGTTCCAGCTTCGGAAAAGCGCCAAGTGGTCAAATGGTGAGGCTCTTGTGGCGCAAGACTTTGTCCGTTCATTTCAACGTCTGGCCGACCCGCTCACGGGCTCCGCCTATTCTTTTCTTATTGAAGACATTGCTCATTTCTCTGCAATCCAGTCGGGCGAGGCAGAGGCAAACCAACTCGCTGTAACGGCCACCGGCTCACACACATTGCAAATAGTGCTGGAACGACGTGTGCCGTACTTTATTTCGATACTCACGATGCCCGTCGCTTTGCCGGTATATGCGAGGGACCTTGATTCGGTCGTTGCGTCCTCGCCCGATGACTTTGTTGGCAACGGCGCTTTTGTTCTCAGTGCGCATACACCGGAAGGCGAGCTGACAATCAGGAAGAATGCGCACTACTGGGATGCATCATCGGTGGCAGTTGACGAGGTCGTCTACGTTCCCATCATCGACCCGGGGACGGAACTCAATGTGTACCGGGCGGGCCAGCTCGATATCACCAACCCGATTCCGCCGACCCATGTGCAAATGGTTTCCAGTGACCTGCCAGGCCATGTGCAAATCGCCCCGACTCTCGCTCTTTACTACCTGGCATTTGACGTCACCGAAGCCCCTCTCGACAGTCGGGAACTGAGATTGGCGCTGAGCATGGCGATCGACCGAAATACCATCGTGTCTGTGACAGGCCGCGGTGAATCACCGGCATACGGCGTGGTTCCTCCTGGCGTATTCAACTATGACGGCGCCGACGATCCTGCCAGTCAACTATCCAAAGACGAACGCGAAGCACAGGCTCGCGAATATTACCGGCGGGCCGGCTATTCCAGCGACAATCCATTGCATCTGCAGCTGACCTACGACTCCGGAGATATCCACGAGCGCATTGCCGTGGCTGTCAGCTCGATGTGGCGGGACGTGCTCGGCGTCGACTTTGATTTGCGCAAAATGGAGTGGCAATACTTCCTGGATACGAGAGAAAACCGCGCGAACTGGCAAGTCATGCGATTCGCCTGGACCGGCGACTATAACGACGCAACGACATTCACCAACATTTTCCGATCGCATGACTTGCAGAACTTGTCGGGATATTCCAATCCTGACTACGACGACATCCTCAGCAAGGCCGCGGCGGAAGGCGACACGACCCGGCGCGCCGAACAAATAGCGACGGCTGAGCGGATCCTCCTCAACGATCAACCGATCGCACCACTATATTTCTACGTTAGTAAACATCTGGTGCGACCGAGCCTCGAGGGTTACCAGCAAAACGTGCTCGATCGCCACCCCAGCAAGTACTTGCGAATCCAGAGCAAGTAATTTTTCTGGGGTCACTTCGTGTGTCGATGCGGTACGAAACGATTACTTTTTCGCGTAGCGGGCAAACCAGGCAAGTATGTTGTCGACCTTGGCAATCAAATGAGACGGCCTCGCGACAATACCGTGGGACGCCTCCGACATCGTCAGCAACAGCCGTTATGGAAGCGGAAAGGGTCAGTACGGCGACCAGACAGATGCCGGATTCAGCATCGGCGATGGTGGCCGCAGAAAAAAGGCAGCGATGATCCAAAAGGCCGCCAAATGCTGGTATTCTCGGCCCGTAGGGTGTGCGCCGAACCAGATTTTGGAATAGCGCTGTTGAATCAGCTTGCCAGCTACCGCGGAGGCTCAATATGACTACCTCGAAGACTCACGAAGTTTCGGTCCTCTACCTGCTGCCCCTTCGATTATCGATCGGTATCGCGTTCCTTTTCGCCGGTGGCCAGAAAATTGCCGCGGGTAACTGGGGCGCAGCGTACGGCACCAGCCTGTCCGAATTCGTGACGGCGAATCTCCCCAACGCGTTCGAATTCTACCGGCCCTTTCTGGAATCGGTTGTGCTCGCGCACGCCGATGTATTCGCCGTGCTCTGCGCCTGGACCGAACTGTTGATTGGCCTGTCGATATTTCTCGGAATGTTTACGCGCTTTGGCGCGGCGGTCGGAATTTTCCTGGTCCTGAATTACACTTTTGCTATCGGCCTCGGTGTTTGGATGCCCGGCCTGGAATCTCTTTATATTTGGGCTCTGTTTACACTCATGGTCTGTTCGGCGGGCCGTGGAGCTGGCGTCGACGGCTTTCTCCGCCGAGGGAAAAGAGTCAGGCTGTTTACCTAGTACGATTCAGGATTGCCACAGGCGTCAGAGCCCTTTGGGGTTCGCAGCTGTCAGTGTATTCCGAAGGCGCCACGCCGGACCCGTCCTGATAGAATTCTCCGCCTGACCCGACCCTGGAGAGAACGATCATGCGACGCCTGAAGCTGGTTATTTGCCTCACCCCTTTATTTTTCACTTTCGGCTGTACCGAGAGCAACTCGCCAGAGCCCGTCATGAACGAATCCGCCGAAACGACCAACCCCTTCTTCGTCGAAAGCGACCTGCCGTATGGCATGCCGCCATTCGATCGGATCACGAATGAACACTACGTGCCGGCATTCGAGCGTGGCATGGCCGAGCAGATGACCGAAATTACGGCGATCGCTTCGAACCCGGAACCGGCCAGCTTCGAGAATACGATCGTTGCGATGGAGCTTTCAGGGCAGCTGCTGGCTCGGGCTCAACGAGTATTTTTCAGTCTCACCAGCGCGAATACCAACGATGCACTGAATGCAATCGACACAGAAATGGCGCCGAAGTTTTCGTCGCATAACGACAGCATCGTCCTGAACCCGGCACTGTTCGCTCGCGTGGCTGAGCTCTACGGCGCCCGGGAAACTCTCGGTCTCGATGCGGAATCGCTATACCTGCTCGAACGCTACTATCTGGATTTCATTCGCGATGGAGCGCAGCTTTCGGCTGATCAGAAAGTACGTTTGCGAGAGATCAACTCGACACTTGCCGAACTGGGGACGGCGTTCAGCCAGAATGTGTTGAACGAAGTTAATGACTCAGCGGTAGTCGTCGATACGCGTGAAGAACTGGCGGGCCTTTCCGATAGCGAGATCGACAGCGCCGCGGCTGAGGCTAAATCTCGCAATCTCGATGGCAAGTTTGTTCTCACCTTACAGAACACAACACAGCAGCCGGTGCTGACATCGCTCGAAAATCGAGCCCTGCGCGAACGCATTCAGGAAACCTCTGCTGCGCGAGGCAGCCGTGGTAATGAATTCGACAATCGCAGTATTGTCGCGAATGTGCTCAAGCTGCGTTCTGAGCGGGCGACACTTCTGGGCTACGAGAGCCATGCGGCATTCGTTCTTGCGGATGAGACAGCACAGACTGTTGCCGCGGTAAACGACATGTTGGGCCGTCTCGGCCCCAGGGCCTACGCTAACGCCCACAAAGAAGCGGCGGACCTGCAGGCACTCATCAACGAGACGGAGGCGGAGCCATTTGAGCTGGCATCCTGGGATTGGCTTTACTACACAGAAAAGCTGCGAAAGCTGCGTTACGACCTCGATGCCAATCAACTCAAACCCTATTTCGAACTCAACAGGGTGCTAAAGGACGGCGTCTTCTA
>JALHUQ010000051.1 GCA_022866645.1 Woeseiaceae bacterium
ATCTTAAGATCGCGGTTTGGGTCGTCGCCTTCCCAGATAATGGCGACATCATCGGCTTTGGCCGGCAAATGGCGGTCGACGCAGTTGTAGCAAACATTCAGCGTACCGTCCTCGTACCACCGGATATGCAAATCCTCCTTCGCGAAACTGACGTCCTTTACTTTGCTGAACGGCTTGATCCAGTCGACGCGCAGCGCCTCCTCGGCCCAAAACCCCTCGTTGTCACTGACTGACCGCGCGTACATTTCTTCGTACCTGGCAGCGTCAATCAATGTGCGTTTTTTTGCGGTTTTGGAAACCGGGTAGAACTTCGCTTCCATTATGTCATTGCCTTCATTATTTCAGGTGTCGTGCCATGTCTAACAGGCGTCTTGCCTGCACGAGATGCGGTCTGTCGATCATCTTGCCATCCATGCCGATAGTGCCTGCACCCGGATTCGCAGCAAACAACGCCACGATGCGTGCAGCACGCTGCAGCTCTTCGGCTGTCGGCACAAAAGCCGCGTTGATTACATCAACCTGTGCCGGATGAATGGCCAGCATTCCGGAAAAACCGTCACGTCGAGCATTCGATGCATATCGTCGCAATCCTTCACTATCTTTGAAATCAGTGAAAACCGTATCAATAGCGGCAACTTCCGCGGCAGCCGCTGCAAGCAGGCATAAGGACCGTGCCATTTCATACGTCGGCAGCCAATCGCCATGTTCGTCGCGATTCGTCACGGCGCCCAGCGCTGCACTGAGATCCTCGGCCCCCCACGACAGTCCCGCCAGGCGCGGAGTCGCTCCGATGTAGCCGTTTAATGTGAACAAGGCTTCGGGATGTTCGGTACAGAGCGGCAGAATTCGGGTGCTACCGAGTTCGATGCCGTGTTTCGATTCGAGTGCGGAGATTCGCCGGTCCAGCTCCATCGCGGCGGCTGCGCTGCGCGGTTTTGGCAGCATGATACCGGCCGGCGCCGAGGGCATGACACCATCAAGATCCGCCGTAGCATCTTCGCTATCGATGGGATTGATGCGAACCCAGACATTTTTTTTCCCCAGCAGAAACTCGCGCGCGCGAACACGCGCTGCCGGGCGAGCATCAGCGGCGACGGAGTCCTCGAGATCCAGAATCAAAGCATCAGCGCCCGCTTCAACTGCCTTCTGCAATTTGCGCTCGCTGTCTGCGGGTACGAAAAGAAAACTTCGGATCATGCTGGTTTTCGCATCATCAGCGCCGTGCGTTTGCATACGCCGACGAGTTCATCGTTTTGGTTGTACGCACGATGCGCGAATATGATGATTCCGTTATCGGGCCTCGACTTGCTATTACGCAACTCCAGCACTTCCGTTTGTATGTGAATTGTATCGCCGCAAAATAAGGGCTTTGGAAAGCGGACCTCATCCCAGCCGAGATTTGCGACCGTCGTCCCGTGAGTCGTGTCGTTGACGGAAATACCGACCATGAAACTCAAGGTAAGACAGCTGTTTACCAGCGGTTTGCCGAACTCGGTGTTTTTCATGTATTCGGCGTCCAGATGCAGTGCCGCTGGATTGTGCGTCATGGTTGTAAGGAGCACATTGTCGGTTTCCGTGATCGTCCGGCGGATGGAATGATCAAAGGTCTGACCGACAGAAAATTCTTCAAAATACAATCCAGGCATGATCGACTCTGGCGCTGCTTCCGGGCTCACCATTGTGCCAGCGTCGTGGACATCATTACAGCACCGGGCGTAATCTTTGGGCGACATCGTTAGGTGGAGGCGAAGAAGATGAATCGACGAGAATTTACGAAAGCGAGTCTGGCGACAGCGTCCCTTGCGGCGCTAGGCCCATCCCTTGCCGATAACGAACACCTGATTCGAAAGGCCATCCCATCGTCGGGCGAAATGGTGCCTGTCATAGGCCTCGGCACCAATCGATATGGCGTTGATGAATCAGAGGCTGCGCGCGCACCACTGCGAGCAGCGCTGCATCGATTCCACGATTTGGGGGGCACGCTGATCGACACTGCGCCTCAGTATCGCAGTTCGGAGACGGTACTGGGCGATCTCATCGCAGAACTCGACATACGCGACGACCTGTTTGTTGCGACCAAGACCGACAAGTCCGACGCCGCCGACACTCGTGCACAAATGGCAAGTTCTGCGCTCAAACTCAAGACCCAAAAGTTCGATTTGATGCAGGTGCACAACCTGCTTGGCTGGAGCACGGCTCTGCCGGTGATGCGAGAGTGGCAACAAGAGGGCCGAATTCGCTATATCGGCATGTCGACCTCACGGGCCGATCAGTACGAAGAATTCGAAGCCGTCATGCGAAAAGAAAAGCTGGATTTCATCCAGATCAACTATTCGCTGGAGCAAAGGGAAGCCGCAGATCGCATTCTGCCTTTGGCCGCGGATCGAGGCGTCGCTGTAATCATCAACCGCGCTTTCGGTGGTGGTCGAATTTTCGGGGCTGTGGGAGACAATCCGCTGCCGGGTTGGGCCCAT
>JALHUQ010000357.1 GCA_022866645.1 Woeseiaceae bacterium
AAACGTAGTTGGGACCGGGTAACTCAATATGTCAGCGAGCGTACCTCCTGTATCAAGCGGAATTCCCTGCCCGTAAAACGCGAGTACGTCACCTGCCAGAACAGCGACGGGTGTTACCGGATAATCCGCAAGCTCGGATACCGAGGGGTCGGCCAGAGCGGGCACGGTTAAAGAGTCGCTGGCAAACACCACGCTGTATTCGCCCGGGTTGGTGGTCGACGGCCGCAACACATACGCGAAGAAGACATTACCGGCTGACGGATAAGGACTCGCGCCCTGATCCGCCTGGTTCCAGCTCTGGAAGCTGGTCAGCGTGCCCGTTGGCAGCGGGGATGACACGATAATAAACGCCGGCGCGAGTTGGCCGACCGACGCAGCGAAGTCGGTCGCATAAGCTCGGTCTGACAGCAGATTACCGAAGTACTCTGACGTTACCGAAAATACCGGAACCTGGCTGTTCGCATAGTTAGCGTGACTGAAGTAATGAGGTACCCCGCCTTCGACCGGGCCAAGCGCCTGCGTCGTAAATCCTGCAGCAGCCGCGCGATCGGCAGCGGCTTGTCGCTCTGCCTGAGTAACCTTCTTGACCTGGCCTGGCGGACTTTTAGGTGGCTGCGCGTTGGCGAGCCCAGCATTGATTGAAAATGTCGCAACAGCCAACACCAACATAATCTTGCGCACGGAATTCCAAAATCTTTGAATGTTCATTTTCCTCACCATGTCTGATCAACTCTGAGTGACTCGGGCCTGCATACATCGCAGCCTGCGTAAAAATTGTTCAAAGTTTAGGGAATCTGAAAAAGTGCGCTAAGCGGCGGAATACTGAGTTTTCCGTGGGCTTTTTGTGTACGCACAATCCCCTATAGGGGCTGCGACGGATCGTCACGGGCGCGACGACTGGAAATCCTGGGACCTAGATCAGTTCTTTTCCGGCCATGTAGCGAATCAGTTCGGCATTACTCGAAAAGTTCATCTTCAGGAAGATGCGGGAACGGTAGGTACCGACCGTTTTGACGCTCATAGTCAGTTCTTCTGCAATCTGCTTCGGTTTCTTGCCGGCAGAAATCGCGCAAGCAATCTGATACTCGCGGGGAGACAGGCTCTCATGCGTTGGCCGCTCAGTTTCGTGATCCAGCCTGTCGACCACAGCCTCGGCCAGAGATGGGCTGATGTATCTTTTTCCCATCCCAATCCTCTGCAGCGCATTTGTTAACTCGTGTACGGGCATGCCTTTGGTCAGATAACCTGCCGCCCCTGCCTGCAAAGCGTGCAGACCGAACTGCTCTTCCGGATACATGCTGAGGATCAGCACAGGGAGCTTTGGTTTATGTCGTTTGATATCGGCGAGAACATCCAGACCGTTACGACCGGGAAGGGAGATGTCGAGAACAACGAGGTCATACTTGTTGTTGCGTATCTTGCAAAGAACCTCCAGTCCGTTTTCGACCTCGTCTGCTACCTCGTAATTCTCGATGCCTGCAATGATCTGTCGCAGTCCCTCTCGAAAGATCGCGTGATCGTCAGCAATGAGGACCCGTTTCGCTTTCACTGGTCGCCTACCGACCGACGCAGGGGAATCCGCGCAATTACGACGGTTCCGTGTGGCCTGATACGCGAAATTCGCAATCGCCCGCCGCGGAAATTCGCCCGCTGCCGCATGCCGAGAATACCCATCGACCGAGTGTTTTGGATCTGCTCAAGCGCGATACCATTTCCGTCATCCACAACGACAAGCACCAGGTAGCCGGCATTTTCCCTGAGTGAGATGCTGACCTTCGTGGCATTGGCGTGGCGATAAACATTCGTCAGGCACTCCTGAAAAATGCGGTATATCGTCGCCGCCATCTTCTTGCTTATTTTCGAGTCGTCGATCCGCAGGTCAGCGAAACAGCGGATGCGTGAGTTGCTTTCGAATTCGCCGAGATACCACTCAATGGCCGCAGCCAGACCAAGCACGTTGAGGATCGCCGGCCACAGTTGGGAAGAGATTCGTTGCACGGTCTGAACAGCGCCGGACAGCAATTCTTCCAACTCCGCGATCTTGCCGGTCAGGTGCACGTGATCGCTGTATTGTTCCGCGAGAGAAGAGACTCCCATTTGAACTGCCGCCAAAACCTGCCCAAGTTCATCGTGGAATTCGCGGCCGATAGCAGAACGCTCCTCATCGCGGGCTTGCTGCAGGCAAGCCGCCAGCACCCCCCACCACCTTCCGGTATCCGACAACTCGCCGGCCACCGGGTCGGTAGATGGTGCAACGTGCTCGACTAACTGGACCAATGAGGACACGGCCCTAGAAATCTGCTCACTGTCCAAAATACTGCCTCCTTGTCGACATAATGTCCGCTCGACTAATTGCCGTTTGGAACGTTATGGCTTGGGTCAGAGTCCAGTCAATTCGGATTACTACCTAAGCAAAGACGCCGTCAGATCGCTCAGCCCGCAACACCTCCACCGTCGACGACCAGCGCTTCGCCGGTCACAAACGAAGATTCATCGGACGCAAGAAACAGCACCGCGTTAGCGATGTCCTCGGCGGTACCGATGCGACCGAGAGGTCGGTCTGCGGCACCGAGGGCGTAATCGTCCCACGACATGCCACGCTTGGCGGCATCCTCGGGAAGCATGGGTGTCATCACATCGCCAGGACATACACAGTTCACGCGAATTCCATCGGGACCGTGATCGATCGCCATTGCCTTGGCCATGACGATGAGTCCGCCCTTCGCCGCGCAGTACGCTGCCGCCTTGTCGCCGCCGAGGATTCCCCAACCGGAACTGGTGTGAATGATCGAGCCGCTGCCGCGCTCAATCATGGAAGGCAATACATACTTTGACATCAGAAAGGCGCCCTTCAGGCTGGAGTCGATCGTCTCGTCCCACTCCTCTTCCGTGCAATCCGGAACGCTCTTTGGATGGAATACGCCGGCATTGTTGAACAGGACATCGATCTTGCCGAAGCGTTCAAGCGTCTGCTTTACGGCGTGCCGGCAATCTTCCGAACTGCGCACGTCCGAACGAATGAACAGCGCCTCGCCGCCGTTCGCGACGATATCTTTCACAACTTGCTCGCCACGCTCGGCGTTGCGCCCGGTGATCGCGACCGCTGCACCTTCTGCTGCGAAACGTACGGCGGTGGCGCTGCCGATTCCCGAAGTTCCGCCGGTGATCAGCGCTACTTTTCCTTCCAGTCTCATTGGCAGCCTCTCCTATAGTTACTCACTCGTGAGCCCACTGACTGCAGAGTCCGCCGGTGGTCTCAGCGCCGTCCATGACGTAGACGTGGCCGGTGGCGAACGCAGCATCTTCCGACGCGAGGAATGCGAACAGCGCAGCGATTTCTTCAGGTTTCGCGTGTCGTCCCATCGGGATTTTGCGATTTACGGCGTCCAGCATTTCGTCGGTATATTCGGCGCGCTGCATCGGCGTCAACACGTAGCCCGGCGAGATTGCGTTTACGCGGACCACGGGAGCCAGCTCCAGTGCCATAGCCTGGGTCAATGCGATCACCCCGCCTTTGCTGGCGCTGTAATCGGCATAATGCGGATAGCCATTGTTTCCCGCCGTGGAAGCAGTATTGATAATCACGCCCGATCCTTTGTCGACCATATGCCGTGCGGCTGTTTGCGCCATGTTGAATACGCCCTTGAGATTCACTCCCAATACGGCGTCCCATTCTTCAGTCGTGATGTCGAGAAAGTCGTGGCGGATACTGATACCGGCATTATTGATCAGCACGTCCACTGACCCCATACAATCAATCGCCTCTTGAACAGCGGCGCGCACCTGCTGCATGTCTGACACGTCAGCATCGATCACCGCCGTCAAATTGGGCAGCTCCCGAGCAACCCGAGTTCGTGCATCGGCACTGCGATCGAGGACGCAAACAGCGCATCCCTCTTCCAGAAATCGCTTTGCAGTGGCCTGGCCGATGCCGCTCGCTCCACCGGTCACTAGTACATTCTTGCCCTTCAAGCCGCGCATCGTTCGCCTCCTGTTACTCGCGTCGCATACGAACTCTATCACCTCAACGCACCTAAGCCAGGGCAAAGAGTGGGCGCGATTCGTGAACCCTTCTGCAAGGGCCGGCCGCCGACATCCTGTTACTATTCTTATCCTTCGGACGAGATCCCGGCCGATCGAATCCACTACG
>JALHUQ010000358.1 GCA_022866645.1 Woeseiaceae bacterium
GCGGCGATACCGCCGATAATTTCCTTCTGAGTTTGCTTGATGCGGTCAGCGAGTTGCTGGATCTCGGTTGATGCGATGAAGCTGTCGCCAAATGGGACCAATAGCGGATCGCAAAGGAGCAACTCAAGGTCGTAGCCGTAAAGTATCGCTAGCTGGGCCGCCCGTCTGGCGACAAGTTCCGGAAATAGGTCAGGTTCGATAATTGCGAGAATAGACTTGTTCATGATTGGACTCCGAACTCCCGTACACCATGCCCCAGACTAAAATATCGATGAAACGCCCGGATGAGTATCCGCATGCAGCGCACGGATTTTCGGCGAGTACTTATTGGCGATCAGTCCGATAATGTGAGCGTCCGCAGGCCAGTGGAACTGGCGAGCCCATGCCAGCCTCGTTAAACATGTGATCGCACCCAACGGACAATGTCCGGCGTACTCATGGCCCCGGCCCGGCGCCCAATTTCCCGACCATTCCGGAACAGCGCGATCGTCGGTATGCTCTGAATCCTGAACTGTGCTGCAATTTGCTGTTCGTTTTCTGTGTTTAGTTTTGCCAGCCGGACAGCCGGCTCAAGTTGTTCCGCGGCTTTTTCAAATGCGGGTGCCATCATTTTGCATGGGCCGCACCAGGGAGCCCAGAAATCGACAAGCACCGGTACGTCGTTGTGCTCGATGTGTTTCTGGAAGTTGCGACTCGTCAAATCCAGCGGCTGCGCTGAAAACAGCGGCTTATGACATTTCCCACATTTCGGACCGTCCGTCAGGCGTATTGAAGGTATTCGATTGACGGTATTGCAGTGCGGACAAACGATGTGCTGGGGATCACTCATTATCTGGTCTGTTTGAATAACTGGGTCAATACAGAACTTGTAGCTGAAATTGAAAAATTCAAGTACAGGGCCACTCCCGAAACGGCGCAGACAATCTCGTACCTAAGGTCTGGTCGATGCTGTCAAGTTGTTGTAACATCGCGCCCACGGTCGGGGTGTGGCGCAGCCTGGTAGCGCACTTGTCTCGGGGTCAAGGGGTCGGAAGTTCGAATCTTCTCACCCCGACCATTTTTTTCTTACCCCACTTTGCCTTTGTCTTCGTCCGTCAGCGAAGATTGCTCACGCGGAGAAAACAGGCAGCCAGCGAGTTCTTCGGTTGGTACCTCATCCAGCCATTCGGGTTTTCTAAAGTTGCGTTTGATACCACGAGCGAGCTTGCCGATCTGCAATCCATCAACGATGCGGTGATCGAACGTGCCCGTCAACGGCAGTATGGTGCGAATCTCGATCTGGCCATTTCGAACCACCGCCTTATCCTCTATCTTGCCCAGAACAATCACGGCGGGAACCTTCGCTGCGGGCATCAACGACGTCATGCCGGTGTTCAATCCGAAGCTGCCGATGTCAGAGACGACGAAGGAGCCAAAACTGTCCGCAGACAATCCGAGTGGTTTTATTTCGTATCCCATGTCGACCGTGATCCACTTTAGAAAGCGGAAAGCTGGTCTCCGCAATGGCCAGGGGATGCGATTGAGCAGGTATTTGTTTTGTGAGGTTTTGGATTCGGTACCTGCGCGACTTTCTTCTGCGCGCAGCCGGATCTCATCGGCGATCGATGTCACCGTGCGTGCGTGCGCGTCTTTAATGAGTATTGCCGACACGCCTTCACCGCCGCCGATTGCGACAGGCACCATGACATCAATACGTTCGCGACCCACAATGCTGCCTCTGCGTATAAAGCAGTTCATTTCGGGCACGTCGAACGCGATCGCGCGCGCAAGAACAGCGGTTGCGAGATGCGTCATTGTAATCTTGACTCCGGTGCTGCGTTTTTCGTCGAGGAAGCGCTTGGCATCAGTGACGTCGATATCCAGCGTGCCGTAAACACGGGAATCGGTCGGTGTTGTATAAATAGCGGCGGCTGTAACCCGCCACGGAGTATTGAATTGATCCATCTCAGGAGCGGCGCTGAACAGAGAATTCAGCGATATTGATCAGCGCCTGTTTAAAATCTGAATCCGGTATTCCGGTAAGAGATGCGATCGCCTTATCGGCCGCTTCTTGTGCCTTGTCGGCGGTGTACTGCAGCGCTCCGGTCGACTCGATAATTCGCGTAATGTGGTCCAGCTGATCGAGACCGCCTTCCAGAATAGCTGCCCGAATGATCTTGCTGTCTTCGTCCGAGGCGTTTTGCAAGGCATAGATAAGCGGCAGAGTGGCTTTCCCTTCGGCAAGATCATCGCCGATGTTCTTACCCAATTCATCGGCCGACGCCCCGTAGTCCAGCGCGTCGTCGACCAGCTGAAACGCCGTTCCGAGGTGACGGCCGTACCTGACCATGGACGATTCGATCTGGCCGCCCTTGCCGCTCAATACTGCAGCGATGAGCGCGCCGGCTTCGAACAGTCGAGCGGTCTTCCTGTAAATTACCTGCAGGTAATCATCCTCGGTCGTATCCGGGTCATGCACGTTCATCAGCTGCATAACCTCCCCGGCCGCGATGGTATTGGTCGCGTCGGCGAGAATCCGCATGATGCGCATTTCGCCGACATCAACCATCATTTGGAAAGCGCGGGAATACAGAAAATCGCCGACCAGCACGCTGGCCTGATTGCCGAACACGGTATTGGCCGAGTCCTGGCCGCGACGTCGCGATGACGAGTCGACGACGTCGTCGTGCAGCAAAGTGGCGGTGTGGATGAACTCGATGATAGTCGCGGCGCGTACATGCTGATCGCCCTTATAGCCCAGCGCACGGGCTGCCAGCAGCACTATCAGTGGCCTGAGGCGCTTTCCGCCACTCATGACGATGTACTCGGAAACCTGCGAGACCAGCGCAACATCGCTTTCGAGGCTCCTCACGATCAAGTCATCAACAGCGCGCATATCCCCTGCAGCGAGCGTGGCGATGTCCTCGAAACTGACGTAATTGGGTGTGTTTTCGGCAACTTGCATAAGTTGGTGATAATGCCTGAACGCGCCGCCATTGGCGATATTTCCGGACCTCGGCGCGATATTGCAAGCTATTGAAATAAGGCAAAATTACGGCAACCATGGACGTTGACCCGGACCACCTTAATCTATAGAATTCCCGCTCTTTTGTGGCACCCGCCAGTAAAGCGGCTGCGCGGCGTCTCGACAGAACCACAAAAAAAGCCTTAATTCTCAGTAGCTTGCGATTTTTGCAAGTTACCTAATGGAGCAAACACATGTACGCGGTTTTTCGCAGCGGCGGTAAGCAGTATCGCGCGGCACAGGGCGACGTCCTGCGTCTCGAGAAAATCGAGGCCGATGAGGGCGCAACGGTTAGCTTTGACGACGTTCTGTTGATTGGCGAAGGCGCCGATATCAAAGTCGGCAATCCGATTCTTGCTGGTACCTCTGTCAGCGGCAAAGTGCTGCGTCAGGGCAAAAGCAAGAAGATACCGGTGGTAAAATTCAAGCGTCGCCAGAATTACTTGCGACAGGGCACCCATCGCCAGTTTTTTACAGAAGTTGAGATTACGGCTATTGGTGGTAGCGGAGTCAAAAAAGCGGCGCCGAAATCAGCTGAAGCTGACCAGGCCGTTGCAGTTGAGGCGAAGCCAACAGCCAAGACGGCAGCGCCGAAGAAAAAAGTGACGACCAAATCGGCGGCTGGTAGCGAGAAGAAAGCTGACACCGCGAAACCGGTCGCCAAGAAGAAGGTCGCCAAAAAAACGGCTGCCAAGAAAGTCCAGGATTAACGAAGTTCAGGCTTAGGGCCTGGGCGATGAAACTTACAGGTACAGTACAGTGGCACATAAAAAAGCAGGCGGTAGTACCAGGAATGGTCGCGATTCAGAAAGTAAACGTCTAGGCGTTAAGATTTTTGGTGGCGAAAAAATTATTGCTGGAAATATCATTATTCGTCAGCGTGGCACTCGTGTCCATGCGGGCGTCAATGTGGGCCTCGGCCGCGATCACACCTTGTTCGCGAAGAAAGATGGCGTTGTGAAGTTTCAGCGCAAGGGCCCAAAACAACGGCAGTTCGTTAGTGTTGTAGACGCCTAGCCGGCGACCCTGGCGCTGACCAGGGCCAAGCAACGCATCTGAAAGGCCCCGCTACTGCGGGGTTTTTCGTCTCCAGAGGGCTCTGACCCCAAAGGGGTTCGACCCCGGTTATTGGCATTAAGCTTACGTAAACCATGAAATTTGTCGATGAAGCAACGATTAGCGTACTGGCGGGCAACGGTGGACACGGCTCGCTCAGTTTTCGTCGCGAAAAATTCATAGAACGCGGCGGCCCTGACGGTGGCGACGGTGGACACGGTGGCAGCGTTTACCTGGTCGCCGATAAGTCTTTGAATACCCTTGCAGATTTCCGCATGACCAGGAAGTTCAAAGCGGTCAGCGGGGACGGTGGTTCCGGACGGAACAAGACCGGTCGTTCGGGCGACGATCTTGAGATCAACGTACCTATCGGCACGGTCGTGCACGATGTGGACACGGGCGAGTTGATTTGCGATCTGACGGAGGTCGGGCAGCGCCAGAAGGTCGCCGAAGGCGGCCGAGGCGGGCTTGGCAATACGCGATTCAAGAGCAGTGTGAATCGGGCTCCGCGAAAATTTACGAAAGGTACTGAGGGTGAGGCTCGTAGCCTGAATCTGGAGCTCAAGGTACTCGCGGACGTTGGGCTGCTCGGTATGCCGAACGCGGGCAAGTCCACTCTGATCACTGCCATGTCCCACGCGAAACCGCGAATCGCCGACTATCCGTTCACGACATTGCACCCGAATCTCGGCGTTGTTCGTGTCGGTAGCCTGCAGAGTTTCGTCATGGCCGATATTCCAGGCCTGATCGAAGGCGCCTCCGAAGGTGCGGGTTTGGGAATACAGTTTCTAAAACACCTGCAACGTACCGGTATTTTGTTACATCTCGTCGACATCGCGCCGCTTAACCCCGATACCGAGCCTGCCGACGAAGTGCGTGTCATTGCGAATGAGCTGAAAAAATTCTCCGATGAACTCGCAGAAAAGCCCCGCTGGCTCGTAATTAACAAGATTGATTTGTTGAGCGCAGAAGATCGGGCCGTTGCTAAAGAAATGCTGCTGGACCAGTTGCAGTGGAACGGCCCGGTTTTTGAAGTGAGCGCGGCGACCGGCGCTGGTACAAAAGAGCTAGGCCAGGCCGTAATGCAGGAACTCGAGCGCGTTGCTGAAATGGCAGCGGAAACAGCAACAGATACCGGCGTTTGACATAAAGACCGGCCGTCTCTAATGCCATCAGCGACATTGCCGGGGCGCGTACCGCTTGTCGCAAGATAACGACCACTGGTCGGAAAATCCTATACCTATGCGGTTTTTCTAGACTTTCATCACATGAATTCCCGCTTCAAACCCTGATAATTGCCCCATTCGCGGCGTAGTTGAGCCGCCGACTTTTCAAGGCCAAGGGACAGGAAATGAAGCGCGAACGTGGATTTACGTTAATCGAACTTTTGACGACGCTGGGTGTAGCGGCGATTGTGCTGTCCGTTGGTGTACCGAGTTTTCGCACTATCGTGATGGATAATCGTCTGGTCACTCAGGCGAATCAGTTCGTTGGCGCCGTGAATCTGGCACGAAGCACCGCTGTTCGCTACCAACGCAATGCTACCGCTTGTGCGAGCGCAAATTTTGATGCGGCAGTACCGAGCTGCAGCGCCACCACGGACTGGTCTATCGGCTGGATCGTGTGGGTAGACAAGGACCGGGACAGCGCAGTTGACGCGAATGAGGTGATCTCGGTGTTTGCACCGCTCGCCGATACCTTGTCATTTTCAAGCCTTGGCACGGCTGGTTTTACCTACGACTCGCGAGGCTTTTCTCTTGCCGGCGGTGATGACCTGACCTTGTGCGACACACGAACCGGAGAGACTGGCCGCTTTATTCGTGTGAACGCAGTGGGTCGCACCAACATTGCGCGTCAGGGATGTTCGTAGTGAGACGAGTCGCAAATACAAATTTACCTCCGCAGAAAGCACGCCCGGCACTGCGGCAAGCCGGCTTCACGTTGATCGAAGTCCTGGTAGCCGCTCTCTTGTTGTCTATAGGATTGGTCGGATTGGCCGGCCTGCAGGGGGCATCCCTGATGAATAACCAGAGTTCGTTCATGCGTTCTCAGGTAACCGCTCTGGCCTACGATCTCGCCGATCGCATGCGAGCAAATGTTCCGGGCGCTAACGCCAATGCCTACAACCCGGCAAACGCTGCCGTTGTCAGCGCA
>JALHUQ010000359.1 GCA_022866645.1 Woeseiaceae bacterium
AGCAGGAATTTGGTATTGCCTGTGCGCCGTCGATGGAAGCACTGCTTGCAATCCCTGACATCAAAGGTGTGATTCTTACTGTTCCCAATGAACAGCATCTGCCGGTCGCTGAGCAAGTTGCCAAGGCCGGAAAACACATTTACACGGAAAAACCGATAGCAAACACGCTTGAGAATGGTTTGCAGATCGAGGCATTGCAAAGCACCTATGACGTTCAGGTAATGGTTGGCCACAGTGCCCGGCTGCTCAAGGGCACCCGCATGATCAAGGCTGCGATAGATAGCGGTGAGCTGGGACGCATCGCCTTGATCGAAGCAAACTTCTCGAATGAGCGAGCGCTGGAACTGACGCCCGACACCTGGCGTTGGTACAAGGACAAGGCTCCGGGCGGACCGCTCTCACAATTGGCAACGCATCAGTTTGATGCCCTGCACTATCTGGGCGGTAGCATTGATGAAGTATCGTCGATGGCCTCGAAATTGTCCCCTGTCGGTGCGGAGGTGGATGATCAATCGCTCACGCTGATGAAGTTCGCAAGCGGGGCGGTTGGCTACGTTGGATCATCCTGGACGTCGCCGGGCATCTACTCCATTCGCGTTTTCGGACAGAAGGGCCTGATGCACTATGAACTCGATTTCAGCACCTGGGATACGCCGGATCAGCTCCATGAAACTTCCGAGTTGTATATTCAGCGCGGCAAAGACGGCTTCAGTAAACGCGAAATCCTGGTGATTCCGCCCGGCGATATGTTTCTCGACGAACTCGAAATGTTTGCAGGGGTATGCGCCACAGGAGCGCCCGGAGAATTGAGCGCCTACAATGGCAACGTTGCTGTGGCGGTCGTCTACGCTGCGCTGCGCTCGCTTGATAACAACGGCGTATGCGTCAAACTCAGCGACATTTTCGACGCGGCTCGCGCAAACCTCACGGCCGATTAATGTCGTGACCGCCTCAAAGGTAGAATACAAATGACGACATTATCCAGCCGCTATTTCATCGATCTCACACAACCTGAGGTCGCCGCACAGCTGAAGGAAAACCCGTTGGTGATACTGCCGGCCGGCAGCGTTGAACAACACGGCCCGCACCTGCCAACCGGCACCGATATCTACGCGGCCAATGTGATCAGTCACGCCGTCGCCGAACGCATGAACGGATTGGTGTTGCCGGGTGGACCATTGGGCGTCACCCCGATGCACATGCCGTTCGAGGGCACGATTACCCTGACACCCGATACCTACATGCGGGTTGTTACCGAGACTTGCGTGTCAACAGCTCGTCACGGCGCCAAATATCTGCTGATACTAAACTGGCACGAAGGGAACAGTGCCTCACTGTCGATAGCCGCAGAGGCATTGCATCGCGAACATGGTATGACGGTGCTGACGGTGCAGGCATGTTATGTAGCCGCAGAGCTCTGGGGTCATGACTGTGGCGGATTAACGCATGGCGGCGAAATCGAGGCACTCGCCGTGTTGGCGCATCGCCCGGACCTGGTACACCTTGATCGCATCGATTATTCGTCGGACCAGCAACATGGCTTGGTGATGGACAAGCTGCGCCGTACGCGCTCGTACCAGCCGGTATTGACCGATATTCGTTCGATCGCACCCACCGGATGGTATGGCAAACCGGAACACGCGACGGTGGAAAAAGGTCTGCGCATGCTCAACGATATCGCCGATGCAATCGCTGCAGAGGCAACCACAACCTTTAAACACCTCGGTGAAATTCAGCAAGGCGTTGCCGAAGTGAAAAAGCTTCGTGGTGTGAGCTGATCAGGATTAGCGATATGCATAAATTCGATACGCTCGCCCTAGTCGCGTCCTCGAAGCACGGAGCATCGCGATGGTGCGCGTAATTCGTGCAGATGAAGCCATAGATCTTCAACTGCCCGGCCGCAAGTCGCTGGAGCTCGTTTCTGCGGTGGTTGGTTCTGCGGCTATTACCCTGCGCCTGGTCGAAATACCGGTCGCAAAACCAGGAGAAAAATTACGCGCGATGCATCGCCACAGTGGCTTTGAAGAATGCATGTATGTTCTTGCGGGACAGGGTTCCTCGCAGACTGAGCAAGGCGCCACTCCGGTCACTGCCGGCGACGCCATCCTCGTCCCGCCTGGTGAATTACACGTCACCCGAAATACCGGCACAACACCATTGCGGATGTTGTGCTTCTTCCCAACCGCTGATTGCAGCGAGCAGAAGTGAGCCACACAAGCGACTGCATGAGCCCGGCGTCTATCGAGAGTAGCGAATAATGTCATGCAATGTCCTATGCCTGCGCCCCGAAGCTGACTTCCTTAAGTTGGGCGTGACGCCACCAGAGGCATTGTCAATTCGCTATCTGTCGCCGGACTCACCGGATCTGCGCGCTGCCTTTTTAGAGGCACGCGCGTTGCTTATTCCGGCCGTTGGACCAAAGCTCCCGCCAGATCTGTTTGCAGGAACGCCTATCGAATTGGTACAGGTAACCGGTGCAGGTATTGATCGTGTCGATGCCGCAGCGCTGAAATCTCTTAATATCGCTGTCGCCAACGTGCCCGGGGGCTCAAGTGGTGCGATCGCCGAATATGCAGTGTCGAGCGCGCTTAACTTGCTGCGACGTACCACCTGGGCAGATCGCGAACTGCGAAAAGGAAACTACGTCGCGGCGCGCAGCCGAATGCTGGCCGAAAATCTCTCCGGGCTTGAGGGCCTGACTGTCGGAGTTGTTGGCTTGGGCATAATCGGCCTGGCCGTGGCTAAAGCGTTTCACGACATGCGCAGCCATATTGTCTATCACGATCCGGCTGTTCGGGATCCGAAGCTCGCCATGGCGCTTGGCGCGCGGGCGCTGCCATTAGCCGATTTATTGCGTGACTCCGATATCGTCACGTTGCATGTGCCGCTACTCGCCAGTACAGAGTCGCTGATAGCAGATGCCGAGTTCCAACAGATGAAGGCCGGAGCGATACTGATCAACGCCGCGCGCGGCGGCGTCGTTGACGAGGCGGCATTGGCGAGAAGCCTCTCCAGCGGTCATCTTGCGGCAGCGGCAGTGGATGTTTTTTCCAGCGAGCCACCGGCAGCCGATAACCCGTTATTGATGCTCGAAGATGAAGTCGCGGGACGCTTGTTATTGACCCCTCATCTCGCCGGCGTCACACGACAGTCGTGGGTATTTCTGTTTCAAACCGCCTGGCAAAATGTCGAAGCTGCGCTGCTTCGCGGTGAGCCACCCGCAAACCGTGTGTTCTGAATGCACAGGATGATTTCGTATGTCTAAACCAAAGCGCTGGTATAGCAAGCTCTATGCCCAGGTTCTCATAGCGATTCTTATCGGCATCCTGGTAGGACACTTCTATCCGACCCTGGGCATCGACCTGAAGCCGCTCGGCGACGCTTTCATCTCGTTGATCAAAATGATGATCGCGCCGATCGTATTCTGCAACGTCGTACATGGCATCGCGTCCGTGGGCAGTATGAAAAAACTCGGGCGCGTTGGCCTTAAAACCCTCGTTTATTTTGAGGTAATTTCAACTGTCGCCATGGTCGTCGGTGTAATCGCCGCGCTGGTCATTCAGCCCGGCGCCGGATTCAATCTGGATCCGTCCACGCTGGATCCGAATGCTGTACCGGATATTTCGGGGCGCGGCGCTGAAGATGGCTTTGCCGGCTTCGTGATGAGCATCATTCCCGACAGTTTTGTCGGCGCATTCACCAACGGCCAGGTATTGCCGGTGTTGATGATTGCGATACTTTCAGGGTTTGCCATCAGTCAAATGAAGGGCGAACTGCGTGAGCGCCTGACCAAAACTGTCGGCGATGCCACGCAGTTCTTTTTCGGCATTATTCGTATTGTCTCCCGGGCCGCACCGTTGGGCGCACTGGGAGCAATTGCTTTCACGGTCGGCGCTTACGGTGCCGTGTCCTTGTGGAACCTGGTCGAACTGATCATCACTTTTTACCTGACGGCGGCGGTCTTTATCTTCGGCGTCCTGGGTCTCGTCGCGTATTTCACCGGCTTTTCAATTCTGCGTTTCCTCGCGTTTATCAAGGACGAGATCTTCATCGTGCTCGGCACCAGTTCATCCGAAACTGTGATGCCACAGATGATGGAAAAACTGGAGAAAATGGGCGC
>JALHUQ010000360.1 GCA_022866645.1 Woeseiaceae bacterium
CCCTGCTGCAGGGCCTCGTCAGCGACGACGACGGCACAAATCACAATGTCACCAAGCGGTATACCCGCTTCGGACGGCAACCCGCTGATGTCGCCCGCCGGAAAGGATAAAACGTTGGTCGGCTCATTCTGCTCGCGAAATTCGCTATTCAGCGCTTGCATCTCGATCTCGTCGACGACACGGACCGAAACTTCCAGTTCGGAATCCCGGCCCACAGCAACAATCGCACGATTGACCCAGGCGGCGATATCGTCCGCTGCGGGTACCGAGTCATGGTCAGAGGCAAGCTCAACGTCAACGTGGGCCGTCATGTTTCTCGTAGGCTTCGACTATGCGTTGAACGAGTTCGTGGCGCACGACATCCTTCGCCGAAAAATGCGTAAATGAAACACCTTTGACGTCTTGCAAGACCTCCACTGCGTTTTTGAGCCCCGACATTTGGCTGGACGGCAAATCGATCTGTGTGACGTCGCCCGTCACAACCGCGCGCGATCCGAAACCGATGCGCGTGAGAAACATCTTCATCTGTTCGATGCTGGTGTTTTGCGCTTCGTCGAGAATAACGAAGGACTCATTCAGCGACCGACCACGCATAAATGCCAGCGGCGCAACTTCAATGATGTTCCGCTCGATCAGCATTGTCACCCGTTCAGCACCGATCATGTCGTATAAGGCGTCGTACATAGGTCGCAGGTAAGGATCAACTTTTTGCGATAAGTCGCCAGGCAGGAACCCGAGCCGTTCACCGGCCTCGACGGCAGGCCGCACGAGGACGATGCGTCGGACCTGTTCGGTCTCCAATGAATCCACGGCGCTTGCAACCGCCAGGTAGGTCTTGCCGGTACCCGCCGGGCCGATACCAAAAGCCAGATCATGATCACGAATTCTACGCATATAGGCTGTCTGATTTGCGCCTCGCGGACGTATCAGCTTGCGACGAGTCTGAATGGATACAACGTCGTCATTCGCCACTTCGGGCTCCTCGTCACCAGTATTACCGATTGCCTTTTCGGTGTCTTCCATAAAAGATTCCTGCAACAGCATGTGAACGCGCTCAGGGTCGAGTCGCTCCCGATTCGTCATTTCAAACAGTGACAAGAGAACATCGCCGCCAACTTCAGCAGCACCCGGCTTGCCGGTTACGCGAAAGCGGTTGCCACGACTGGCGATCTCAACATTCAGACGGCGTTCGATTTGTCGGAGGTGTTCATCAAACTGGCCGCATAGATTGGCCAGGCGTTTGTTATCGGCGGGCTCGAGAACTACGTCCCGAGAAATTTGGACAGCATTCAAAATCTGAATTTAAAACCTCTGCGCAGGACGCCACCTGTCAGGGAGGCAGGGGTCGTGCCAACCCTGAAACAGGTGATGACGAAGAATCTATTCTTACAATAGATCATTGCCGCAGACTACGCCGCGACAGATTCGTTCGCAAGACGCCCGCGCAGTGAATTTCGCAATGCCTCGGTAACGACGACGTCGACGAACTGACCGATCAATGATGCGTCGGCATCAAAATTGACCCAGTGGTTATTTTCAGTGCGTCCGGAAACCTGCGCCGTACTCTTTTTCGACAGAGATTCCACGAGGACTCTTTGTGTCGTGCCGATCATCGAGCGACTGATGTCCATGGCCTGCTGATTAACGCGTGCCTGTAACAAACTCAGGCGCTTCTTCTTTACATCCATGGGCGTATCGTCCGCCAGACTTGCTGCCGGCGTGCCGGGTCTGGGGCTGTAGACGAAACTGAATGATTGATCGAAACCCACTTCGGCGATCAGGTTCATTAATGCTTCGAAATCGCGATCTGTTTCAGTGGGAAATCCGACAATGAAGTCGGACGACAACGAAATGCCGGGGCGCGCTGCCCGCAGCTTACGTATTTTTTGCTTGTACTCGAGGATCGTATGCCCGCGCTTCATCGCAGCGAGGACACGATCCGAACCGTGCTGCACTGGCAAATGCAGGTAACTCGCGAGCTCAGGTACCTCAGCGTAAGCCTGAATCAGGCTGTCCGTGAATTCAACCGGGTGCGAGGTCGTGAAACGAATACGGTCGATGCCATCGATCGCCGCGACGTAATAAATGAGTGTTGCGAGGTCGGCGACCTGTCCATCGTGCATGGGTCCGCGGTAGGCATTGACATTCTGCCCCAACAGATTGACTTCACGAACGCCTTGTTTGGCGAGACTGGCGACCTCTGCAATGACATCATCGAATGGCCGATTGATTTCTTCGCCGCGCGTGTACGGAACAACGCAGAAGCTGCAATACTTGCTGCAGCCCTCCATCACCGAAACGAACGCGATGGGGCCATTCGCGCGAGGTTCCGGCAAACAATCGAATTTTTCGATTTCAGGAAAAGAAATATCGACGACTGACGCCTTATTGGCTTCCGCTCGGTCAAGCAACTCGGGCAGTCGGTGTAATGTCTGCGGCCCGAAAACCACGTCGACGTAGGGCGCACGCCGGGTAATGCCCTCACCTTCCTGGCTGGCGACACATCCGCCGACGCCAATCTTGATGCTGGGGTTCATGTCCTTGAGTTTGCGCCAACGACCCAGCTCGGAAAAAACCTTTTCCTGGGCTTTCTCGCGTATCGAACAGGTATTGACCAACAACAGATCAGCGTCCTCAGGCGTATCGGTCAACTCATAACCGTGCGACTCGCGCAGGACGTCCGCCATTTTGTCCGAGTCGTACTCGTTCATCTGGCAGCCCATCGTTTTTATGAAGAGCTTCAAGCGGTTTTCGCTAGAACGGGATATCGTCGTCGAAATCGTCCGGACCCGGGTGTGGAGGCGCATTACCACTGTCCTGGCTGCCGCCCGAGCTGCTGCGCGGGCTACCGCCACTGCCGCCGCCAAACTCTCCACCGCGACCGCCGAGCATCTGCATCTCGTCTGCAACAATCTCGGTCGTATAGCGATCCTGGCCGTCCTTGTCC
>JALHUQ010000361.1 GCA_022866645.1 Woeseiaceae bacterium
CAGGCCGCAAGACAAAACGTTGCGATCAGTAACGGGTAGCGTGGCTTCATGCTGGCTCCGCAGACTTGTCTACCAGCAACGTGGCCAAACCTGCGACTATCATCATGCAGCCACCAATGACCAGCGCGTAAATAGCCTGCAGATCAAAGAATTCGCGTAACAACAATCCGAGCAGGCTGGCCGCAACGAGTTGTGGAATAACGATGAAAAAATTGAAGATGCCCATGTAGACACCCATCTTGTGCGCGGGCAGATTATTTGACAGCAGCGCATACGGCAGCGACAAGATTGACGCCCATGCGAAACCGACACCGATCATCGAAAAGATCAGCATCTTGGGATCGCTGATGAAATAGAAGCTGATCAAGCCGATTCCGCCAAGCGTCAGGTTGAAAAGATGACACATGCGGCAACCGAGTCGATTGGCAACGAATGGAATCGCGATCGCCGCAAGCGCGGCAAAACCGTTGTAGGTGGCAAACAGCACACCGATCCAGTCCGCACCGTCATTGTAGTTAGCTCCAGCCGCCTCAGTTGCGCCGTAGTGATAGGCCGTCACCGCCGCAGTGCCATAAATCCACATAGCAAAAAGAGCAAACCAGGAGAAAAATTGCACGACGGCGAGTTGCTTCATGACGCGCGGCATATGAAACAGGTCGTGCATGATTTCCGTGAAACCACTGTCTGCTTTACCGGGCTTCTGCAGGAAGGACATAGCGATTTGCAGCAGGCCGAATACGAAAAGGCCACCGGCAAGAACGAATAAATTCTTATCCAGCCCCGAGCTCATGATCCAGTACCACAGAGCAACGCCAACCGCAGTACTGATGATGCCGCCGTTACGGTACTTCGACGCCGGTCGTTTCGACATGTCTTCAGCGACATGATCGGCGGGACGGGCCGCCTCGAATGCGGCGAGTTCCTCTGGCGAATACTCACTGGATCGGAACACCGTCCACATCACTGCCAGAAGAAACGCCGCGCCGCCAATGTAAAACGAATAGCGCACCGACACCGGAATTTCGCCCGCCGGCGCGTCATTGCTGATGCCAAACCAATTCGCCATCATCCACGGCAGCGCCGAGGCAATCACAGCGCCAATGCCAATGAAGAAGGTCTGCATCGCGAAGCCGCTAGTACGCTGTTTCTCCGCCAGGTTATCGCCGACAAACGCCCGAAACGGTTCCATCGAAATATTGATGCTGGCATCCATAATCCACAGCATTCCGGCTGCTACCCAGAGGTGAGGCGAGTTGGGCATGACAATCAACGCCAACGACGCGAGGATCGCACCCACGAGGAAGTACGGTCGTCTGCGCCCCAGTCCATTCCAGGTTCGGTCGCTCATATAGCCAATGATTGGCTGCACAATCAGGCCGGTCAGCGGCGCCGCAATCCAGAGTATCGGAATGTCGTCGATCGGCGCGCCAAGCGTCTGAAATATGCGGCTGACGTTGGCGTTCTGCAGGGCAAAACCCATTTGAATACCAAGAAACCCGAAGCACATATTCCAGATCTGCCAAAAATTCAAGGTTGGCTTTTGTGTCATTTTAGTTCTGCCTGTGTTTCTCGCCAGAATCGAACCGCTACGCCACCCCCTGCGGCGAGCGTCAATTCAAGTGAGTCATTACTGTCAACAATTTTTTCTTCGATGGCAATTGCGTAGGGATTGCTGTCCCAATGAGCGTCCTGGCCGTCGCGATAAATTTCAGCAACATACGTTCTGCCGTCATCGAACGCGCGAAAGCGGATCAACAACTGTCGGCCATCCGGATTCTCGACGTTGACGAGCATCTCTCGGTAATTTTCAACGACAACTCGGCGCTCGCCCCAGGGCAGCTCCCACTCGTTGGAGCGATTGGCATGCCGCGTATCGACGAGCCGCATGTTCGACGTGAAACCCGGTCGGTCTCTCAGTATCAGTCCCAGAGCAGAGGATCGAATGATGTCGCGCATCAGTGTGCAGCCTCGCGGCCAGCCGACATGATGGCTCTGCCACCACCAATAATGGAATTCCTGCATCATTTTTTGATTTTGTCAGGCATCAGAAGCATTGTAGCAATGCGCCCTTCAACAGCGGTCGAACTGCAAACGTATTCATCCCCGGAAAAGAGCTTAAATGACTAATATCACTGGATTATTTGACTCGGGCGGCGGGTTGGAAATGTGCTGGACAGCTCGGCTCTCGTCACTCAGCCTAACGCGAAGATTACACTTGGACGTAAACGCATGAGAGCTAGCCGATTTTGCCGAGCGCTTTCCGCGGGCGCACTTGCCCTCGCCGTCGCAACGCAGGTCTTTGCCGGCCCGGTCGAGCGCATCGAACCGCCCTTCTGGTGGCAAGGCTTCGAACACAAGGAGCTGCAGATCCTCGTTCACGGTCATGGCATAGGCGCATTTGACGCGTTCATCGATTATCCAGGCGTCACGATCAGCCGCGTGGAGCGTGTCGACAGCGAAAACTATCTCTTTGTCTACGTCGACATTGACGAGTCAGCTCAACCCGGCTCGATCGACATACGGTTTCACAGTGGCGAACTGGGCGTAGTTCACAAATTCGAGCTGCGCGAAAAGAATACAGATCCGACACACGTCAGCGGCTTCACACCGGCAGATGTCATTTACATGATCACGCCGGACAGATTCGCAAACGGTGATCGCGACAACGATACGATCGCAACATTAGGTGATGCGCAGAATCGGGCCGATGACTACGGACGTCACGGCGGCGACCTCGCGGGCGTTAGCAACCACCTGGATTACATCAGGGACATGGGTTTCACGGCGGTCTGGCTAAACCCGATACTCGAAAACGCAATGCCCGCGGCGTCTTACCACGGTTACGCTATCACCGACCTGTATAAAGTTGACCCACGTTTCGGCAGTAACGATGACTATCTCGCGCTGGCAACGAAAATGAAATCGATGGGCATGGGGCTGGTTATGGACATGGTCGCGAATCACATCGGTAGCAACCATTGGTGGATGGCAGACCTGCCGAGCAAAGATTGGCTGAACTTCCCCGAGACGCATGCCATTTCATCCCACAAGAGGACAACCAACCAGGACCCGTACGCGTCCGATTTCGACAAGCGGGCGCACGCGGATGGCTGGTTCGCCGAAACCATGCCCGACCTCAATCAACGCAATCCGCTGCAGGCCGACTACCTGATTCAGAACACGTTGTGGTGGATCGAGTATCTTGGTCTGTCCGGCATTCGCATGGACACGTATCCCTACCCCGACAAGCATTTCATGGCGGAGTGGAGTCGGCGCGTCATGCAGGAGTACCCGAGTTTCAATATCACAGGCGAAGAGTGGTCGGCCAATCCGGCTATCGTCTCGTACTGGCAGCGCGGCAAGATGAATCATGATGGCTACGTTTCGTACATGCCCAGCATGCTCGACTTTCCGCTACAGATTGCATTCGAGAAGTCATTGACGGAAGAAGTGCCATCGTGGGACAGCCCATGGACATCGGTCTATGAAATGCTCGGCAACGATTTCCTGTATCCCGACCCTGGCAACCTCGTGATCTTCCCTGACAACCACGACATGAGTCGCATCTATACCCAGGTTGGCGAAGACTACGACCTGTACCAGATGGCGATCGTTTACTACCTTACGATGCGCGGAATTCCCGCGCTCTATTACGGCACCGAAGTGCTGATGTCGCATCCGGAAGATGGCGGCCATGGTGCGATTCGCGCCGAGTTCCCCGGCGGCTGGACCGACAGTGACAAGAATGCGTTTAGCGGTGAAGGTCTTAACGATGATGAACGTCGTGCGCAGCAATTTGTGAGGAAGCTTTTGAACTGGCGTAAAGAAAAGACGGTCATTCACAACGGCGAACTCATGCAGTACGCGCCGATCAAGAGCGTCTATGCCTACTTCCGCTACGACGAGTCCGACACCGTCATGGTCATCATGAACCAGAGTCAGGACGAGGAGATACTTGAAATGGCGCGATTCGGCGAGCGTATCGGCGACGCAACAGCCGCTGTGGACGTACTGAGCGGTCAGACCTACGATATCAGCGAGGCGATTACGCTACCGCCGCGTTCTGTCCTGTTGCTTGAAATTGCTCAATAACCGGAGCTTGTATTGAAACGAATTATCCTGATTGTCGCTGCGTTGTTCGCGGCGACCTCTGCCTCTGCTGACTTCGGCCAGTATCAAAGTCATACAGTCGACGGACTATCTCTGGTCGTTACCAGCGACATCGGCGAGCTCAGCATTACCGCCGTCGATGACGCGGCCTTCGAAGTTCACTACCGCGAATCCGGCATTAAGCAGTTACCGTCATTTGCGATTGGGGAACGTCGGACTGACATCGTCACAACGCTAAGCGAATCGACGAATGCGATTACCTTTATGGTTGATGGCATCACCGCGGTCGTTGAGAAATCGCCACTGCGAGTAGCGTTCTTTGAGGATGGCCAGCCACTCGTCAGCGAAGAACATGGCTACTTCGCCTACGATACCGTACGCGGATTTCGCTTCCAGCTCGACGCCGGTGAAAAGATACTCGGCGGCGGTCAGCGAGTCATGGGCATGGATCGACGCGGCCAGCGTATGCCGCTATACAACAAGGCATCCTACGGCTACGAGACTGACGCCAGTCAAATGTACTTCAGCGTCCCGGCGATCATGTCGTCCGACAAGTACATGATCGTGTTCGACAATTCCGCCAGTGGCTGGCTCGACATCGGCAAGACCGAGAGTGACGTACTGAAATTCGAGGCCGTCGGCGGCCGTACTGCCTATATCGTAATTGCCGGCAGGAATTACCCTGCCCTGATCCGGAACTACACCGATGTCACAGGCAGGCAACCATTGCCGCCACGCTGGGCTTTCGGAAATTACGCCTCACGATTTGGCTATCACACCGAGAAAGAGACCCGCGACGTCGTCAAGCGATTCAAGCGTGCTGACGTCCCGCTCGACGCGATTATTCTGGACATTTACTGGTTCGGCCCGGACATCCAGGGGCACATGGGAAACCTTGATTGGGACCGCAAGGCCTGGCCAACACCCGAGGCGATGATCAGTGATTTCGCCGAGCAGGGTGTGAAGACCATTGCAATCACCGAGCCGTTCATACTCAGCACGTCGAATAAGTGGCAAAGTGCAGTTGATAGCGGCGCGCTGGCGACGACGCCGACCGGCGAGCCGCGACGCTTCGATTTCTATTTTGGCAATACCGGACTGATTGACGTTTTCAATGAGACCGCGCAGCAGTGGTTCTGGAAACCTTACGCGATGCTGTTTGACCAGGGAACGGCGGGGACGTGGGGCGATCTGGGTGAACCTGAAGTGCATCCCGGTGATGCGTTGCACTGGTTAAGCGACGCTGGTGTGCAGGCGACCGGCGACGAGATACACAACGCCTACGGCCACGTGTGGGCGAAAATGGTGTACGAAAACCAGATCCGCGAATACCCGGACATGCGTCCGTTAATTCTGATGCGTTCCGGCTTTGCGGGCTCGCAACGCTACGGCATGGTGCCGTGGAGTGGCGATGTCAGTCGCAGCTGGGGCGGACTCAAGCCACAGATTGAACTCAGCCTGCAAATGAGTATGTTCGGCCTTGCCTACAGTCACTCTGATCTTGGCGGCTTCGCCGGCGGTGAAACTTTCGACAAGGAACTCTACATTCGCTGGCTGCAGTACGGGGTGTTCCAACCTGTTTATCGACCGCATGCCCAGGAGCACATCCCAGCCGAGCCCGTATTCCATGATCGTGAAACCCTCGATATCGTTCGCGACTACATCAAGCTGCGCTATCGCCTGTTGCCCTACGTTTACACGCTTGCCTACGAAAACAGCACGACCGGCATGCCGCTCATGCGACCGCTGTTCTTCGAAAACGAGAGCAATTCCGCACTGATCGACGAGAAAAATGCCTACCTGTGGGGCGACGCATTTCTGGTCGCGCCCGTTATGGACCCGGATGTGAAAGCGGTCGACGTCGATCTTCCGGCAGGTGCCTGGTTCGATTTCTGGAATGACACGCGCTATGACGGTGCGCAAGTCGCCAGCGTTCCCGTTTCTCTCAAGACGATTCCGGTACTGGTGCGTGCTGGGTCCTTTGTACCGATGACGCCGGAGATACAAACGACGCGCGATTACTCCAGCGAAAATCTTGCGCTGCACTATTATGCCGACGCATCAGTCGCGGCGGCGAGCGGCCAGATGTATGAGGACGACGGCAGGAGCCGTACCAGCCTGGAGGACGGCGCATTCGAGTTGTTGCAGTTTTCTGCCCGACAAGAGGGTGACTCGCTGACGATCGATCTTGGTCGTAGCGGCGGCGACTACAACGGACGTCCCGCAAAACGATCAATTACGCTCGTTGTTCATAACTGGAATGACGACGTCCGGACTCTGCAGCTGGCCGGTACGGCTGTCGCACTGGGTAAGAAAATGCCGAAGACCGGTAATGCTGCGGTCGCCGATCGCAGCAACTCGACATTAACCGTACGCTTCGATTGGGACCATCAGGCTATGTCATTAAAGGTGAACGAGGAAAAACGGTTGGGCAAGCCCGTGGTGTACCAGGTCATGACGCGCCTGTTCGGTAACAAACAAACGAACAACAAGCCGTGGGGAACCATCGAAGAAAATGGCGTTGGCAAATTCAGCGATTTTGACGACAAGGCGCTAAGCGGCATACGGGAACTGGGCGTAACGCATATCTGGTACACCGGCGTGCCACACCATGCACTGGTTCGCGACTACACGAAATACGGCATTAGCAATGATGATCCCGACGTTGTCAAAGGCCGGGCCGGTTCAGCCTACGCGGTTAAGGACTACTACAATGTCGACCCGGATCTCGCCGATAATCCGGCAAATCGACTGCAGGAATTCGAAGCGCTGGTTGCACGCACCCACGCGCATGGAATGAAGGTGGTCATCGACATCGTGCCGAATCATGTGGCACGCCGTTATGAATCAATAAGTCGACCCGAGGGCGTTGACGATTTTGGCGAAAATGACGACACATCAGTCGAGTGGGCCCGCGACAACAATTTTTACTACGTCGTTGGCGAGGACTTTCATCTACCCGAATTTCCTGATGACTATCGACCGCTGGGCGGTGAGGAAAACGCCCTTGCTGACGGACGATTTGCGGAGTCTCCTGCCAAGTGGACCGGCAACGGCGCGCGCGTCGCCCAACCGACGTTTATGGACTGGTTCGAGACGGCAAAAGTCAATCACGGTGTACGTCCCGATGGTAGCTATGCCTTCGATTCGCTGCCTGAAGCCGCACGCGACTGGTCGGATGCTCAACATGCCGCTTTCTGGGCAGGCAAAGACGTTCCCGACAGCTGGACCAAGTATCGCGACATTGTTCTTTACTGGCTGGCGAAAGGCGTCGATGGTTTCCGTTATGATATGGCCGAGATGGTGCCGGTCGAATTCTGGAGCTACCTGAATTCCAAAATCAAGGAAGCGAATGCCGAGGCATTCTTGCTCGCCGAGGTTTACAACCCGCTCGAATACCGCAACTACATTCAGCTCGGGCGCATCGACTATCTCTATGACAAGGTCGGCCTGTACGACGCGCTAAAACCAGTGATGCAGGGCAAGGCCACGACGGACACGTTGCCGGCCGTGCAAGCTCAAGTCATGGATATTGAACAGCATATGCTGCATTTTCTCGAGAACCACGACGAGGAACGCATCGCCAGTGCAAACTTCGCGGACGATGCTAATAAGGGCAAACCCGCAATGGTCGTGTCCGCGCTGATCGGTCGTTCCCCCACCATGATCTATTTCGCACAAGAGCTTGGCGAGGTCGGCGACGACAATGACGCAAACTTCAACAAGCCGCCAAAAATGCGCACAACGCAATACGACTATTGGGGTGTGCCAGCGCAGCAGCGCTGGATGAACGGCGGAAATTTCGATGGTGGCGGCCTGTCTGCGCAGGAAAAGGAGCTACGAGATTTTTATCGGCGACTCCTTTCATTCAGCGCCAACAGTTCTGCGGTTACCGGAAACTATGCAGAGATTCACAGCTACAACCGCGCGCTCGCAACGTCGACGTATAACGACCGTGTGTTCTCTTTCGTACGTTGGAGCGACGCTGAGCAACTGATCGTCGTGAGTAATTTCAGTGTCGATAAACAATATCTTGAAGTCGGCGTACCGGAGGAAATCGTCCGTGCATGGTCGCTGGCCGACGGCCGCCACCGTCTGCAAGAACAACTCTACGGCCGCAACGAAAGCGAACTGCTGGTCCAAAATGGTCGAGGGCGGTTGAGTGTTACGCTCGCGCCGCTCGAGTCAGTCGTCTATCGTCTGGGGGAGTTGTCGCAATGATTACTGCAGTTCTGCGTGGTGTTGGTGTTTTTTCCGTTGCGCTGATACTTTTCGCGTGTGGTAAGGATGCCGAAATGCCGAAGAGTCACAGCGTCGAAATCGTCGTGCAAGTACCTGTCGGCGCACCCACCGTCTACCTGACCGGAAACCTGGACACATTGGGTCCCTGGGCTCCCGACGCACAGGCAATGACCGGAGACGGTAATGAACGTCGCGCAACCATCAACGTTCCGGACGGGCATGCTTTGGAATACAAGATCACTCTGGGCAGCTGGGCACGAGAAGCGGTCGATCGCTTCGGTCGGACATTGCCAAACTACACACTGCAAGTCTCTGGCGATGCGACCGTCACTCACGAGATCGTCGCGTTCAAGCTGGACCCGGAGGTGTATATGGCCGACTGGCAAAACTCTGGTGTGCTCGGAACGCTCGTCTATTGGCACGATGTTGCGTCGGAGTTTTTGTCAGAAACGCGGAACGTCGAAATCTGGCTGCCGCCCGGATACGAAGACGACCCGGAGCGCCGCTATCGCGTCATTTACATGCATGACGGTCAGAATTTGTTCGATCCAAGAATTGCCAATACCGGCGTCGACTGGGGCGTCGATGAAGCGATGATGCGCGGCGTCGAGGCGGGACTCTTTGAACCAGCGATAGTGGTGGGTGCGTGGAGTTCGTCGCAGCGCGGACCCGAGTATTCGCCCTGGCATGATGGCCCGCAGTACGCCCGCTTTCTGATCGAAGAATTGATGCCCCGCGTCAATGCCGAATACCGCACGCTGACGGCTGCGAAGGATACATTCGTCATGGGCTCGTCGATGGGCGGACTGCTGTCCTATTATCTGGTCAAGACGCACGCGGACGTATTCAGCGCCTGCGGTTGCGTCTCGACGCACTTCCCGATTTCCGATGCTGTGGCCGCGTCCTTTATGGGTACGAATGCGGATGACGCAGATACCACGCCCTACATACTTCGGGACATAGCCAATGGTGCTAGCGTGCCGAACGGCGTGCGCTTTTTCTTTGACTACGGTACCGAGACGCTTGATGCGAGCTACGGACCAACGCATCTCGCGGTACGCGATTGGCTGTTAGCTCAGGGTATGGTTGAGAACGAAGACTTCCGGATTCAGGAATACCCAGGGGCAGCACATAACGAAGCCGCGTGGCGCGCGCGGCTGGACGATCAACTCGTCTGGTTGCTCAAGGCTGACTGAGTTCACGCCCTGTCTCAGCGCCGCGGCTGACCACCAAGGGTGTAGACGCCGGTGTAGTTGTAACCGTCGATGACGGCTGGCGACAGCGCGGTCACATCAACTTTACTTGGCTGAGAGCTCCACGATTCACCATCCGCCATTTCACCCGAGACGGTGTCTCCGCGCTGCATGCCACGAACAACAGCTGATAGGACGGAACCGCTGTATCGGAGCAAAAAAAAGCCCCCGTGAGCATCGCTTACGGGGGCTTGATCGGTCTGCTGACGCCCTAAGGCATCACGGCGCTCAGAAGCGGTAGTTGAGCCCCAGCATATACTGCGTGCCGTACTCTTGGTAGTCGAGAACTCGCGTCGTTTCTTGCGAGTAGGCGATGTACGGCTCGTTCGTCAGGTTGTTGATCTGGAACAGCAACTGCAGACCATTCAGGCGCTCGCCACTGAAGCTGTAGCTGAACTGCGCATCGGTGATCTGGTCCGAATCGACAAAGCGGAAGCCGCGATCGTTGGCGAAGTTGGTGACCTCGCCGAGATACTCAGACCGGTAGCGCGTATTGATCCGGGCTGCAAAGCTGGAATTCTCATAGTACAGCGTCAGGTTCCAGACGTCTTGCGACAGGCCAGGCAGCGGAATGCTGTCGATCGATACGGAGCTGACGGATCCCTGGATCGAAATATCGCTGTCCGTGTACGAGTAGCTGAATTGCGCGCCGAAGCCGTCGAGGTTCTCGGAGAACATGTTGAACGGCACCGATGCCGAAAACTCCACGCCCTGCACGTAACCGCCGCTGCCGTTGACAGGACGGGTGAAGTCACCCTCGGTCTGCGGTGTTACGCCAGGTGGGAAGAACGACAGGGGCGTGTTTTCCAGCAGCGTCGTGAAGTCATAACGTACGGTCTGGTCGTAGATGTAGGTGTCCAGATCTTTGTAGAAGCCTGCTACGGACACGTAGCCTTCGCCGTCACCGTAGTAACGCTCGTATGCGATGTCGAAAGCCCAGGCCTCCCACGGATCGAGCAACGGGTTACCGCCGCTACCACCAGGTATACCGGTAATGAAGTCGTAGCCGCTTTCTTCCGTCGCCTTCAACTGGTCCATACGCGCGCGGGCGATTTCCTTGGCAAGGCCGAGGCGGACCGCCTGCGTATCGCCCATGGCGAAGACCAGGTTGATCTGCGGCAACACGTGCTCATAGGATTTGCCGTCGGAAACCCGTGCTACGACCTGGTCCGGCGTAAAGGCTCGCGTGACGAAGAAGGAACTCGAGCTCTGATCGGTGCCCACTATCTGGACACCAATATTACCCAATAAGGTCACATCGCCAGACAAAGGATGATACAGATTGCCTCGGAACCCCAGGGTCCAGACGTCTTCCTGCACATCCCAGTATTTCCCAGCGAGATACGGCAGCGTGGTTGGGTCACCGTAAACGATCGGGTCGAAGTACTCGTTCAGAACGCCAGCAACATCCCAGGCGAGGGCCTGACCGGCGCCCGCATAATTGAGATTCATCGGGCCGACCAGGAATCGGTCATCAATGCGGCTGTAGCCACCGTTGGAGGTGTTAAGGCCGCTTTCCGGTGAGATCTTATCCTTGGTACGTTCTGTGTAGTTGAACATGACGGCCATTTCGTCAAACCAGCCAAACTCAGCTTTCCGTACGAGATCGACACGGAAGGAGCTCATCTCGTCCTCGACCTCCGGGGCCTTCGTGTAACCGGCGCCGTAGATTGTCGGACCTACCTGCACCTCGTCCGCATCGGTGTAGTCCCGTGTGAAGGACAAGGCAGGCATGCCAGAGGTGCCGTTAAGCCGGAAGGTGCCTGTGTCGTACTGGTTTGCCGGCGTGGTTGGATCGCTGTTCGTGACATACTGCGCTTGCGTTTCCCACTGATCCTGCTCGCGCGTCGCCTTCGAGTAGCTCAGGTCAGCGATCAGACTCCATTCGTCGTTGAGCCAGAATTCGTTGTTGAAGCCCAGACTGAGGACTTCGTCATCGGTCAGGAACAGGAAGTTACGAGCCAGAGGTACCACCTGAAGTAGCGTACCGGCAACGGCTACACCGTTTTCGACGGTGACGTTCGAGTAGCCGAATTGGGTCCCAGGAGGGAACGGACCGTCGCAGCAAGGCGCCGGATAGCCACCCAGGTTTACTTCGAGGCTGCGCGCGTTGTTGGTCTGGTCCATCGTCGAGTAGTACAGATCGATGATGCCGCTGTATCTATCGTTTGGCTCGAACTGTAGCGCGGCCATTAAGCCGTCGCGCTGCGTTGAACCCAGGTCGGCACGCACCTTCATGCCGTTTGTCACCAGAGTTCCGGCAGGCACACCAGGGTTCTGGTTTGGGTCGCCCAGGTTCACTGCGCCCCACGGTTCGTAGGTGCCGAAGCCTTGCGTAGCGAGAGGCGCGTCGAGACGGGCGTAGCCGATCGCCAGACCGACCGTACCGTCGTTGAACTGATCGATGTAGGAGAAGCTGATGCGCGAGCCCATTTCGTCTGAGCCGGCGCCCAGGCCGTCGTTACCGTTAATCTCGCCGCGCATATTCAGTGCAAAGGCTCTATTGCCGTAATCGAGTGGGCGCACCGTGCGCAAATCAATTGTGCCCGCCAGGCCCTGACCAACAAGCCTGGAATCCGGCGTCTTGTACACGAGCACCGAGTTCAGCAGCTCCGACGGATACTGGTCGAATTCGACGCTGCGGTTGTCGCC
>JALHUQ010000362.1 GCA_022866645.1 Woeseiaceae bacterium
TGGGTAACTGCCGGCGGAGTAGGTTTGGCCGTCGAGACTACTGTAGCGAACGCCGGTAAGGTTTTCGTTTTCGACCAGGACAGCATTCAGCTCAACCAAGATTCCCTTGCCCTGGTCGTTTTTGACGGCTTCGCCCAGACGGTCAGCGGCGGCATGCAATTGCGACCGGGCGCTACGCTCAAAACTGCCGCGCACAACTTCGTCGTATTCAGCGGCACTCGTCTCGACAAGCTGACGGGCAAGCCACTGATACTGGCCGTAGAATACGGACAGCATTATCCCGGCTACGGCAATGCCAAGAGCAACTGCGAGCAAGAGCAAACGAGGGGTTCTATCGCCGATCATTTCGTAATTATTATTCGGCCAAAAAGCAGCCGATAGTGTAGCACTTACACCAGATCAGTTAGAAAATATCCAATTTGGACTATATAGGCGATTAGCCGTCGCGTTTCTCTACAAAACCGAGCGGCTTTGCCTGCCCCGTCGTCTTCATAACCCCCTCAACGACGGCGCCCTCCGCAACGGCGATAGCCTCGCCGGTTACGGTGCCCGCGATCCTGGCGGTATTGGTTATTTCCACCTTGCCTCTAGCGACGATATCGCCCTCGACATGCCCCGCAACAATGACGTTGTCTGCTCGAATGGATCCCTGCCAATAGCCGCTGCCAGCAAGGGTCAGGGTGCCAGTAATGTCGCAGTCACCGGTAACTTCGCCATTGACCATAAAGTCGCCATTGCCCGTAATCTCGCCGCTAATTTTGCAACCTTCGTTGATCAGTGTCGCTTTGCCGGAGGATTGGTCGCGCATACGTCTAAGTTTGGATTCGTTCATGCAGTTTGAGCCCCGCAACTAAAAAAGGAAGATATTCGGCGAATACTACCCTATTTCGTTTTCGCGGCCCGTAAACCTGGTCTATCGCCCTGTCTCAATTCGCCGGTCCCAGCGCGTCGAGTTGCGCGTGTCAGGCGCTGTTATGGTAAAACTGATCGCGATATTGGACAGGGTGCCGAGGTGATTCGTTGAAGCAAAGTTTCGAGAAACGACTGAACGCCGTCGCGGCCGCTGGCGGCTATCTGCTGTACGGTGGGCTGAAAGGAATCGAGAAGGAGTCATTGCGAATTTCGGCAGATGGCAGACTATCGACGACGGGCCACCCGGTCGGACTCGGGTCCGCATTAACCAACCGTTATATAACGACCGATTTTTCCGAAGCCCTTTTGGAATTTGTAACGCCTGCGTTCAGAACTACATGGGAAGCGCTGCATAGCGTATGTGATATTCACCAGTTCACATACTCGCAACTTGGCGACGAGATGTTGTGGCCGGCCAGTATGCCGTGCCGGATTCCAGCGGATCATGACATTCCTCTTGCGCGCTATGGTTCGTCAAACGTAGGTCAGATGAAAACCATCTACCGCCGCGGTCTCGGCTACCGTTACGGCCGTCAGATGCAGACCATAGCCGGTGTGCATTTCAACTATTCGGTTCCGGAGACTTTCTGGGGCGTGTATCGGGACATGCTTGGCGATGAAGCTAGCGTCGACGATTTCAGGTCGGAGCAATACCTCGGTTTGATCCGGAACTTCAAGCGAGTGGGCTGGATAGTGCTGTATTTGTTTGGAGCGTCGCCCGCGCTGTGTAAATCATTCACCGGCGGCAAGGCATCCGAAATGAAGTCGCTCAACGCGGAAACTTATTTCGAACCATTCGGAACGTCGCTGCGAATGAGTGACCTCGGCTATAGCAATCAGAATCAGTCGCGCATCAATATTTCACTGAATAGTCTTGCTGAGTACATACGCGACCTCAGCAATGCGATAACAACACCAGAACCTTCGTACGAGAAGATAGGCGTAAAGGTCGATGGCCGCTACCGTCAACTAAACGCCAATTTGCTGCAGATCGAAAACGAGTTCTATTCGCCGGTGAGACCGAAGCGAGTGACACAGACGGGCGAGAGGCCGACCGCAGCTCTGCAGCGCGGTGGCATTGAGTACGTAGAGATCCGCTCGCTGGATATCAATTTATTCGATCCCTGCGGCGTTAACCAAAATACGATGCGTTTTGTGGAGGCGCTGCTCGTCTATTGTTTGCTCATGGACAGCCCGAAGTTCGACGATGCAGAGCTTAAGGAGATTTCGCGCAATCAGACTCAAACCGCAATAAAGGGACGCGACCCGGAGTTTCGATTGTCCAGAAACGGCAAGCCTGTATCGATCAAGGACTGGGCCAATGAAATTATCGACGGGGTTATGGCGGTTGCAGAGGAAATAGATCGGCATGACGGTAATGACAGCTACGTTGCGGCGGCCCGCATGATGCGAGAAATCGTCGCTGAACCTGACGCCACTCCGTCGGCAAGAATAATTGCGGAGCTTGAGAAGTCGAATACCGGTTTCTTCGATTTCTCGTTGGCGATGGCTCGAAATCACCGCGACTATTTCGCGGCGATAGCAAAACCGAGCGACGTGTCGAGTATGGAGTTGCAAAAAGAGGCGGTCGAATCACTGCGACGCCAGTCCGAGATCGAGGCTAGCGACACGATCAGTCTGGATGATTATCTGGCGCAGTATTTCGACTAAGACGGCAGCGGCGAACCGTGTTCGTAGGCGAACTTACGATGCAGACTTTGCAATTGCTTGGTTAGCCTGCCGGCAGAGCCGTCGCCGATTATTCTCCCATCCGCTTCGAGCACGGGCGTCAATTCTCCCATCGTCCCACTAGTGAAAGCTTCGTCCGCTGTATAGAGCTCGGTCAACGAAAGGTTTCTTTCGATAGCCACTATTTTCTCATCCAGACAAATGCGCAGTATCATTTTGCGCGTGAGTCCGGGTAGGCAGCTGTCCGCGTGCGGTGTTAGCACCTGGTTTTTCTTAACGAGAAAAATATTTGTGTCGTTAGTTTCAGAAATGAAACCGTTTACGTCCAGCATCACAGCCGCATCCACTCCCGCAACGTTCGCTTCAATGGATGCGAGAATGTTATTGAGCAAATTGTTGTGGTGTATTTTTGAGTCCAGGCATTCAGGCGTATTGCGTCGTGTCGACGCGGTAATGACCCGTATCCCGTCATCCGAATAGACGGGAGGTTTCCACTCAGCGAGCACTATCAAGGTGCAGCCTGACTGGTTGAATCGTGGATTCATTCCCGAAGTGATTTTCTCGCCACGGGTCAAGGTAAGTCGAATGTGCGTATTGTCGCGCATGCCGTTAGCCGCCAGTGTTTCAAAAATTGCGGCGCGAATTACATCCGACGGTGGAATGGCTGCGAAGGCCAGTGATTTCGCCGAATTCTGTAGGCGCTCGAGGTGGCCATCCAGTTCAGCGATGCGGCCGTCGTAAACCCGGAGGCCCTCCCAGACAGCGTCACCGCCTTGCACAACGCTATCAAAAACCGAAACAGTCGCCTCAGCTCTGGTTCTTAACTGACCACCGACATGAATAAGAATATCGGCATTTCGTGGATCAGGAAGGGTCACATTAATCTCCTGCCGCGTCAGCGCGCAGCGCATGTTCATACAGTTTCTCATAATAAGGCTTGCAATCATCCAACAGCCCTAGCAGGTGATCAGGAAATTCTGACTTGGCTTTGTAGGGCGCGAATCCCGTGCTCGTGTGCACTGCCTGGTACCAGTGTGATGCCCAAACACCATCTTCAATTCGCGCACCCGCGTCCCAGGTCAACATTTCGATATCGAATTCAAGACCGAGGTGAGCGCAAAGCGCGTGAAGTACGTTTTCGGGGTTCACCAACAACTCACGTGAGTCTAGTATGGCGGGATGCTGGCCGCTGTCCGTAAGGTCGCGAAATAGCTCCCATTGACGTTGCAGGCCAGTGTCCGAAAGTGTTGCGTGTGGCAACTGAATGGTCAGCGACGGCAGCATTTCCCGGGGATCGCGAATCAGGAAGATATTGTTAGTCGAGTGCAAAAAACCGAGGTCCAGATCAAGCAGGTGGTGGGCCATGCCTTTGATAAAAAGGATATGAGATGAACTGTCGGCCTGCGCTCGAAGCAGCTCTCGCATCACCTCGTCACCATCGCAGTTCATGGCGCCCATAACCTCCTGACGTCCCGGATGTTGCGCACCGCTGACCCGCAGGTAGTGGCCGTAAAGTGGTTCGTCAACGATCCGGATATTTTCCAGTTGAGCGAAGCTGTACATTAAGGCGGTCGAAACGTTTCGCGGGCCGGACCACAAGCAGATTGGCATAGTCATCATCGATCTTATTTTGCCACTTTTCCCTGAGGCTGCGGAATCGTACCGACCCAGGCAAGCACAGCGGTGCTTGCGGCGGGGCGAATTACTCGAAAAAGAGCGCGTTCTTCGGCCGATAGGTGTGCGGTCTGTCACAAATCAGTCGCTTCCATTGTTGCGGCAGGCTCAATTTAACTAAACTTGCGGCAAGATCCTTTGTGACGCAAGAACTTGCGCGGTGGAAACATTTTGCTGAAGACATTCATTGTCGGAATTTTACTCGGTATCGCGGCCGCAGCAGGAGCGCTGTACGCCATACCTGTTGTCGACCAATACCGCGAGGCGTCCATCATTTCGGTCGCACCGAATGGAGGCAACCTGGAGTCCTTCCACATCAATGTGCCGATGGACAGGGTAATGAACGGTGCGTCGGGCCAGACGGCAGAGCTGCCGATCGGACTCAGATGGCCGGACGACCCGATCCTGGCGAACGTTAGCTCAGAAATTTTCAAGCTCCGCAATGCAAAGGACGCGGTCGTCGGTGTTGCCCTGAGAACAGTTGCGCACGAAAAAGGCGCTGATGTTGTCGACTGGGTTATCAATCTACCGGCCCGCGGATCACTTTTTATCAACATGGATCCCCCGTCTCAGGAGGGCGGACACCGCATCGGTCGACTTCGAGCCGGTTCGCGGGAGTTTGGGCCGCTATCGGGTTTTGTAACGGAACGATGGATAGCCGATACATCGGGCGAAGAGGATGCGCCAGCAGGCCGTATTGAATTGTTGGCAACTTATGTTGGCAAAGCAGAGCTGCCCAACGAGATTGCGCCGGAGTCACCAGAATGAAATACCTACTGGCTCTTACTATTGGACTACTGACGGGTGTTGCATTGTTCGTCGCCGGTCTGGTCTACAACCCGCTATTCAGCAAAGCGTCGCTTTCACCGCTCGCGGTGACCGATTCGCAGACCATCACACTCGGTTATCCGGCCGTTGCGACCGAGACTATCGTGACGACCAACGACGGAGAATCTCACACCAAGCCACATCCTGAAAAAGTTCTACAGCTCTGGGAGGCGCCTATCCGGCAGACGTCTGTGATGGCCGCATTATTGTGGGACGGACGAAGCAGGGCTGCCGGTTTCGGCATCAAAGTGTCATCGACCTCGGAAAAGACTCGACTGCTTGACGGGCAGGCCATCGTTGACAGCATTTGGTATGTGTATCTGCCGGGACGAGGCAGTTTGTTTATCGAACAGACAGAAAATTATTGGAATTACCTGCGCGACATCGTGCTCCCTGCGCGCCGAAGTTCGTCCAACACATGGAGAGGTACCTGGCTCGGCAACCTGAGCATAGGACCCGGAGCGCTGGGCACAGCGAAAGTATCGGGCGGGTCCGGCGAATTTCGTGGTTTGGAAATGCTCGCCGTCGAGTTGCTATCTGTTCGCGCCTGGCACGCCGACCACGGTGTAATCGCAGGCGAAGGGCAACTCGTCATTGAACTGCCATCCGAAACTTCGATCGAGTTCGAGACGGACGAAGAAGAACAACTATAAAAGCATTTCTCTAAGCTGCACGTCGGTGTTGGCCAGCATGTCGCTGTCGATACGCGCTCGCGCCGCGATTAATGCTTTTGATTGCACAAATTCTCTCGGCGAATTGACGGCATCGGTCGCGATGAGTCGGCCGTCCTGCAAATAAAGACAGGCAAATGATCGATCCGCCGGGTTTCCACGCATGACAACGTCATCGTAGCCCGCAGACAGTCCTGCAATCTGTAGCTTCAGATCATATTGGTCTGACCAGAACCAGGGCACCTGTGAATAATGCGTTTCAATTCCGCAGATATTGTTGACTGCGGTTTTGGCTTGTTCCAAAGCATTGTGTACGGACTCCAACCTCAAGCGACGGCCGTAAATCGAATTCGGGTGGTTAGTGCAGTCACCAACGGCGTAGATATCGGGGTCGTTGGTTTGACAGCGATCATCAACGACGATTCCGTCGTCGACAGAAATACCGGCGTCAAAGGCGAGCTCGGTATTTGGCATTATTCCAACGCCAACCACGACGAAATCGGCAGGAATTAACTCGCCATCCGTTGTTTCGACGGCACTGACACGAACGTCGCCGCGAAACGCTTTTACGGCGGTAGACAGGCGCAGCTTGACGCCGCGAGTACTGTGTTCGACTTGGTAGTAGTCAGAAATTTCGGGAGATACCACACGGCTCATCACTCGGTCGGCCATCTCAATGACGGTAACGTCGAGGCCAAGTTGGCGAGTCACTGCGGCGACTTCCAGGCCAATGTAGCCTGCGCCGATAATTACCGCACAGTTCCTGTTCCTTAACTCTTCCCGGATGCCCTCAACGTCAGCGATGTTGCGCAAATAGTGCACACCCTCAAGCTCAGCACCTTCTATCGGCAAGCGGCGAACGCGCGAACCAAGTGCGAGGATCAATTTGTCGTATGGAATAGTGTTGCCATTGTCAGTCCTTAGCGTTTTGGCAGCGCGATCAATTTTTGCGATGGTTGTTTCGAGACAGGTGTGGATTTTCGGATCTTCGTAGAAACCTCGCGGCTTGACGTACAGACGTTCGGCAGGCAGATCGCCCGACAAGAACTTTTTTGATAGCGGCGGACGCTGATACGGCAAATAGGCCTCATCGCCGACGAGTACGATTTCGCCCGCATAGGCTTGTTGCTTGAGTGACACGACCAATTGTCCGGCGGCATGTCCGGCACCAGCAATGACAATTCTCTTGGTCAAACGATGTTCCCGGCACTCTTGAAGTTGCATCCGTTTATACACGACCTCGCGTAACATAGTAATGAGTGCTGCAATGACAGCGTCAGGCAAACGGTTATGGCCGACATCGGCAAGTACGAGCCCACAGTAACAAGACGGACACGCTCGATATCTTTGCGGGGCGTTGACTATCACGTCAATGAATGGGGTGACGAAGATGCCCCGCTGTTCGTCTATCTTCATGGCTGGGCCGATACCGGCTCGACATTTCAGTTTGTGGTCGACGCACTGCAATCCGAATGGCGCGTAGTCGCACCTGACTGGCGCGGTTTTGGACGCACGGTTCATCGCAGCGAGTCGTATTGGTTTCCCGATTATCTGGCTGATCTGCACGCGTTGCTGGACGATTATTCGCCCGGGGTTCCCGCGCGGCTGGTTGGTCACAGCATGGGTGCCAATGTGGCCGCCCTTTTTGCTGGCACGATGCCTGAGCGCGTCGCCGCGATGGTCAATATCGAAGGCTTCGGACTGGGCGACTCGAATCCGAATGACGCGCCGCAGCGTTACCGGGACTGGCTCGAGTCCGGTCAGGCAGCGCCCGAATTTTCGACCTATCCGGACTTCGAGAGCCTGGCGATGAGAATCAGGAAGCGCAGTCCAGGCCTCAGTGAGCGACAGGCGGATTTCGTCGCTCGCGAGTGGGCGATGGAAGACAGCGGCGTGGTTCGACTGCGCGCGGATCCCAGGCACAAGCTGCCGAACCCGGTGCTCTATCGGCGTGCTGAGGCGGAGGCATGCTGGCGCAACGTTCGTGCTGAAGTGTTGCTGATCAGCGGCGATCGCAGTCCATTTGCCAGTCAGTTCGGCAGTACCAGCGATTTACCCTTCCCACACAAGCGCTCGACGATGATTAAAGGCGTGGGGCACATGATTCATTTCGAGGCCCCTCAACGCCTCGCCGAGCAAATTGAGCAGTTCCTGAAGCAACCCTTGTAAATACATACAGTACTGTATAAAAATACAGACTTTTGTGGGGTATGCCGTGCAAGTCGCCGAGAAGAGTTTTGATTATCTGGGAACATTGAACCCCGCACAGCGGCAGGCGGCTGTCTACGGAGAGCAGTCTCTGAGCCGCGGTCTTTCGTCGGGGCCGCTGCTGGTTATCGCCGGAGCCGGAACCGGGAAGACCATGACGCTCGCGCATCGAGTGGCCCATTTGCTGATCTCGGGTGTAAGCCCAGAGCGCATATTGCTGCTGACATTTACACGGCGTGCGGCGATGGAAATGACACGTCGCGTCGAGGCTATTGTCCGGACCGCAACAAAAGGCCTGGGGGTTGCCGCACTGCCTTCCGGCGGTTTGCCCTGGTCCGGTACATTTCACTCCATCGCCAATCGCCTGTTGCGCAGGTTCGCACACAATCTTGGCCTTGATCCCGGGTTCTCGGTACTCGACCGCGGTGATGCTGCGGACATCATGGATGTCGTTCGCTACGAATTGAACCTGACACGAACGTCTCGCCGCTTTCCAAAAAAGGACACTTGTCTCGCGATCTATTCACGTTGTGTCAATACGGCCCGGCCGTTATCCGAAACTCTGGACACTACCTACCCGTGGTGCTCTGACTGGACCGATGAGCTGGCTGAGCTATTCCGCCATTACGTGCTGCGTAAGCAACAAAGTCAGACACTCGACTACGATGATCTGCTCCTGTACTGGAGTTACCTCGTGGCTGAGGAAGAGTTTGCCGACCAGATCGGATCATCTTTTGATCATGTGCTGGTCGATGAGTATCAGGACACCAACCTCACCCAGGCGAAAATCCTGAATGCACTGAAACCGGACGGCAAGGGAATGACAGTGGTTGGCGACGATGCCCAGTCGATCTATTCATTTCGCGCCGCCGAGGTTGAGAACATTCTCGGCTTTCCCGATCGATACATGCCGTCAGCCCAGGTCATCACGCTGGAACAAAATTACCGCTCAACTCAGGCGCTACTCGATAGCGCGAATTGCTTGATAGCAGAAAGTGAACGGCAATATCGCAAGAACCTTTTCTCAGAGCGTAAGGACGGCAGCAAACCGAGTTACGTTACAGTGGAAGATGGTGACGCCGAAGCGGAGTTCGTGGTTGAGTCGATACTTGAAAACCGTGAACTCGGTATGCAGTTGAAGGAGCAGGCTGTTCTATTTCGCGGCTCCCATCATAGTGATCGCCTGGAGCTCGAACTCGTCAGGCGAAACATTCCCTATGTGAAATACGGCGGACTCAAGTTTCTCGAGGCAGCACATGTCAAAGATCTGTTGTCAGTTTTGAAGTGGGCCGAGAATCCGAAAAACGAAGTTGCAGCTTTTCGAGTGCTGAAATTGCTACCCGGCATGGGTCCTGCGAACGCAACGCGCTGCTTTGAACAGCTAGCTGTCGGCGGCCACCAGTTTTCAACGTTGCGGGATTTTCGTGCGCCAGCGGCGGCTAGCGAAGAGTGGCTGGCATTTTGCGATTTGCTGGAAACACTGTCGAATGCAGAATTTGATGATCAGAGCTGGCAATCACAAATGTCGGCTGTGCGCCGCTGGTACCAACCCCATCTCGAGCGTCTTTATGATGGTTTGGATACACGAGAAGCGGACCTCGAACAGCTGGAACAAATATCGGGTCGTTACCCTACACGCGAACGCTTTCTTACAGAGCTGACGCTGGACCCGCCGTCGGCGGCAGGGGATCTCGCCGGGGACCCGTTACTGGACGAGGACTATCTGATTCTGTCGACCGTCCATTCAGCGAAGGGTCAGGAGTGGGAAGCGGTTTTCATTCTGAATGTTTCGGACGGTAACTTTCCTTCCGAGTTTGCCGCAGGAAAGCCCGCAATGATCGAAGAAGAACGCCGGCTCCTTTATGTTGCGATGACGCGTGCGAAACAGTCCCTGTCACTCATCGCTCCACTTCGATATCACGTTACGCAGCAGCGCCGGGACGGCGACAAACATGTTTACGGCGCTCGCAGTCGCTTCATGACGGAATCACTGCTCGCGACTATGGAAAAGCGATTCGAGGGGCGCCCGGAAGTTCAGGCGGGCCAGTTCAAGCTGCGGTCAGACCGACAAATCGACGTTGCCGCCCGGATGCGCGAGATGTGGTAAAAAAATGGCGGTGACCTAAGGCCACCGCCATTCAATACGAAACAAACAGCATAAGGGATTTTCAGTTTGTTACGTCAACCTCGGCTACGACTGGCAATTTTTCCTCGTGCACCTGAAGATTTTCATGCAATCGTTTCAATTCTTGATGCGTTTTCTCATCGCACAAACGGTAGCTTTCGCTGGCAACTGCAGCCCCGGCAATTAAGCACGCCCAAAGGACAACAAGTGGGGCTTTTAAAGACACTGCTTACTCCCGATGGCGATCGTGGATCGCGCGTTTCGTATGGTTATTTGATGCGCGGCGCGCCAAAATGGTTGCGAACAATATGGAATAAAGCCGCCGAGAAAACCGCCCGGTGTCGTTACGCGTGAAACTACCGCTGCAGAGGACTACAGAGGTTGTGAGGGGGACAAAATGGGTAATACAAGCAGTGTAAAGAGCCAGGTCTCAGACGAGGAGTGGCAGGTGCGGACCGATCTCGCTGCCTGTTATCGTGCGATTGCCCTGTATGGCTGGGACGATCTCGTCTTTACCCACGTTTCCGCCCGGGTGCCGGGACCTGACATGCACTTTCTGATCAACGCCTACGGCATGATGTTCGAGGAGATCACAGCGAGTAGCCTCGTCAAGGTCGACCTCGCCGGCAACAAAGTCCTGGATTCGAGTTATGAAATCAATCCTGCAGGCTTTGTCATTCATAGTGCTGTGCACGAGGTTCGACATGACGCGGCTTGTGTCCTGCATACGCACACGAAAGCAGGCGTCGCGGTATCAGCACAGTCAAAAGGGCTGTTGCCAATCTCGCAGACGTCATTGTTCCCGTATTCGAATCTCGCGTATCACAGCTATGAAGGTGTGGCGCTCATCGACGACGAAAAGCCGCGACTCGTGGCGGATCTAGGGGCACGCAACGCGATGATTTTGCGCAATCATGGTTTGCTGACAACCGGAGCAACGATCGCCGACGCTTTTCTCATGATGTATTTGTTGGAAACGGCGTGCCAGATTCAGATTATGGCCCAATCATCGGGTGGCGAATTGATTTTGGTGGCAGAGCCTGTCGTTGCTGGAATTCAGGCCCAGGCCGAGCAGGTGACCAAGGGACTGGGTGGTGCACTCATATGGCCAGGCTTGTTGCGAAAACTCGATCGGCGCGATGCATCGTTTCGCAATTAGCGCTTCAGGATAAGAACATCGTGTAGGCCGGATTGCCGCTTTCTTCCCAGTGCGAGTAGCCGAGTTTCGCGAGGTGTGACTCGAGTTCGTCGGTTTCTGACTGCGGCACATCAATGCCGGCGAGGACACGACCATGATCGGAACCGTGATTGCGATAGTGAAACAGACTGATGTTCCAGTCGGTGCCGATCGCGTTCAGGAAATCCAGCAATGCCCCGGGGCGCTCGGGAAATTCGAATCGAAACAAACGTTCGTTCTTTATCCCCGCTGATCGGCCGCCGACCATGTGCCGTACGTGCAATTTCGCGGTCTCATTATTACTCAGGTCGACGACTGGAAAATCTGCGGCAGCCAGGGATGCCAGCAATTCGGTAGCTTCCTGTCTTCCTTTTGCCAACTGGATGCCGACGAAAATGTGCGCTTTTTTGCTATCGGCGTAGCGGTAATTAAATTCCGTAATGCTCCTGCGCCCCAGCACCTCGCAAAAACGTCGAAAGCTACCGGGTTCCTCAGGTATTTCCGCGGCGATTAGCATCTCCGCCTGATCTCCGATTGCCGCGCGCTCGGCAATATGTCGCAGACGATCAAAATTCACGTTCGCTCCGCAACTAATTGTGACAAGCGTTTGGCCGCTGACCTCGTTCTCGGTGATGTATTTCTTTGCGCCAGCGACGGCCAGCCCACCAGCAGGTTCGACTATCGATCGCGTGTCTTCAAAAATATCGCGAATCGCTGCACAGCACTCATCGGTATCGACAGTAATAATTTCATCGACATATTCTTTGCAGAGTCGGAACGTCTCGTCTCCGACCCGGCGTACTGCCACTCCGTCCGCGAACAGGCCAACGTGGTCCAAAGACACGGGTTCTCCGGCTGCCAGTGCGTCGCGCATCGCGGCAGAGTCGTCGGGTTCAACACCGACGATTCGAATTTTGGGGTACTGCAATTTGATGCAGGTAGCGATTCCGGCGATCAGGCCGCCTCCACCGATCGGAACGAAGATCGCATCTATGTCCGGTCCGGCCTGCTTGAGAATTTCTGCACCGATCGTGCCCTGACCGGCGATGACTGCCGGATCGTCAAACGGGTGAATAAAGGTAAGATCGTGCTCGCGCTCCAGTTCGCGGGCTCGCAAATAGGCATCGTCATACTCATCACCGTGCAAAATCACCTCGCCGCCCAGTGCTCGCACGGCGTTGACCTTAATCGTCGGCGTCGTCACCGGCATTACGATCAACGCGCGAATGCCACGTTGTCGCGCGGCTAGTGCGACACCCTGCGCGTGGTTGCCTGCCGAGCTGCAAATGACCCCGTTGGCCAATTCTTCAATACTGAGGCCGGCTATCTTGTTATAAGCGCCGCGAAGCTTGAAGGAAAACACTGGCTGCAGGTCCTCGCGCTTCATGAGTATCCGATTCTTGAATCGCGCAGAGAGGATAGGTGCGAGTTCGAGTGGCGACTCGATCGCTACGTCATAAACCTTCGCGTCGCGGATCAATTGGAGGTAGTTAATGCTGTCCATGTCGCGGTTATCGCACACCGGACAGCCATCCGCAAAGGTAGCAATGGTAATCATTCAGTGACCCTTCCATAATGCAGATTCCATCTCGCAGGAAGCCCCTTTTGAGCAAACTACTACTTAGCAACGCCCGTCTCGTCAACGAAGGCGAAATCCTGGATGTGGACGTGCTTATTGATGGCGAGCGAATTGCCACTATTGCCGCATCAATCGCTGCGCCCAAAGGCGCGACGGTGATAGACCTTGCTGGTAAATACCTGCTGCCGGGCATGATTGACGATCAGGTGCATTTTCGTGAACCCGGCATGACTCACAAAGGTGATTTGGCAACGGAGTCTGCCGCGGCGGCGGCCGGCGGGATAACCAGCTTCATGGATATGCCCAATGTCAGTCCACAGACGACTACGCGTTCCGCGCTGCGCGACAAATATGGGATTGCGGAAAATCGGTGCACCGCCAACTATGGGTTTTACCTCGGTGCGACCAACGGCAACATCGAAGAGGTCAAAGCGCTCAGGGTTGGTGAGGCCGCCGGAATAAAGGCTTTCATGGGCGCGTCGACCGGCGACATGCTGGTGGATAATCCGGAGACCCTGGACAAGCTGTTTGAACATGCGCCTGTGATAGTTCTAACGCATTGCGAGGATTCGCCGACGATTTGGAAGAATGAGGCTGCCGCAAGAAAGAGGTTCGGTGATGATGTGCCTTTTAGTGAACATCCGGCGATTCGTTCGTCTGAGGCTTGCTTCAAGTCCTCCAGTCTGGCGGTCGATCTGGCTCGTCGGCACGATGCGCTACTGCATATCCTGCATCTGACCACCGCGATCGAAATGGGCCTGTTTTCGAATGCCCACCGCTCAAAAAAGAGAATTACTGCAGAGGTTTGCGTGCATCACCTCTGGTTTGACGAATCCCGTTACGGCGAGCTCGGTGCGCGCATCAAATGCAATCCCGCAATTAAGGGCAAGGAAGATCGCGAGGCACTGATTGCGGCTCTGAATGATCAGCGAATAGATATTATCGCGACCGATCATGCGCCTCACACTGTTTCCGAAAAGGCAGAAAGTTATTTCAAATCACCCGCCGGGCTGCCATTGGTTCAGCATGCCCTGCTGACCTTGTTTGATCTGGCCTTCGACGAGCAGATCAGCATCGAGCTGATCGTCGACAGAGCATGTCACGCGCCAGCGGATATATTTGCTGTCGCGGACCGTGGCTACGTCAGGGAGGGTTGGTACGCGGATCTCGTCGTCATCGACCCGGCGCGGCCTTATCGGGTCAATGCGTCGAACATATTGAGCAAATGCCAGTGGTCGCCGTTCGAGGGCCACGAGTTCAAAGCCTCCATTGACACCACGATTATCAATGGCCAGGTAGTTTATCGAGATGGGGCCCTGACCGGGGTCGTGGCCGGACAGAAGCTCGAATTTGGACGCGCGCGCTGAGGGGATAGAAAGTGTTTACTTTCCCTGTGATCTCGTTATGCTAGCGCCAAATTACGGACTGGAACTGACTGCTGGGTGTACGAGATGCCTAGTGTGAACATCTCAATGAAGCCTACAGATACGTCAAATCCTGAATATTTCCACAAGGTTGTGGATTGTCAGTGGGGCTGCCCCGCGCACACTGACGTACCGGCCTATATCCGCATGATCGCGCAAGGCGATTTCTCCGCGGCGTATATGGAGAATCGCAAATCCAATGTTTTTCCCGGCATTCTTGGGCGTGTCTGTGATCGTCCCTGCGAGCCCGCGTGTCGTCGCCGCCGAGTGGAGGAAAACCCCGTTGCCATTTGCCGATTGAAACGCGTCGCCGCGGACCACCGCGATGACATCACTGACCGACTTCCGAAGGCGCCCGAAACGAGCAATGGCAAGAAAGTGGCGTTGATTGGTGCTGGCTGCGCGTCGCTGACAGTCGCAAATGACCTCGCGCCCATGGGATACGAAGTTACCATTTTCGAAGCCCTGCAAACGACGGGCGGCCTCATGCGGACCAACATTCCGCAATTTCGTCTGCCGCCGAAAGTGCTGGACGAGGAAATCGGCTATATCCTCGACATGAATGTCGATCTGAAGCTGAATCATCCTATCGAAAGCCTGAAGTCGCTGCTCGAGGAAAACTTTGATGCGGTTTTTGTTGGCACCGGAGCGCCACGCGGCAAGAATCTCGAGATACCCGGTCGCTACGACTCTGACCGTATCCACATTGGCATCGACTGGCTCGAATCGGTTGCGTTTGAGCACGTCAAAGAGATAGGCAAGCAAGTCCTTATTATTGGCGTCGGCAATACGGCGATGGACTGCTGTCGAACGTCACTTCGAATCGGCGCTGAGAACGTCAAAGTAATGGCCCGAAAGCCACGAGAATTTTTCAAGGCGTCCGCGTGGGAACTCGAAGACGCAGAAGAAGAGAATGTAGAAATTCTCGTCAATCATTCGCCGCAAGAATTTGTCATCGAGGGTGGAAAACTCGTCGGCATGAAGTTCGAATTGATGGAATACAAAGTCGATGAAAACGGCGGCATTGATCGGGGCACCGTCGTTGGTGAAAAAATTATCCCCTGCGACGACGTCGTACTGGCGATCGGCCAGGACAATGCCTTTCCGTGGATCGAGCGCGATATCGGCATTGAGTTCAATGACTGGGATTGCCCCCTGGTTGATGAAACGACGATGATGTCTGGCCGCAAGGGCGTATTTTTCGGCGGCGACTCCGCGTTTGGTCCGAAGAACATCATTTGGGCTGTTGAGCACGGTCATCAAGCAGCGATATCCATACACCGTTACTGCCAGGGCGAAAGTATCGACGATCGCCTGCCGTACGGATTGAATCTGGCCAGCCAGAAAATGGGTATGCACGAGTGGAGTTTCTCGAATTACTATGACGGTGCGTCGCGCAGACTGATGCCGCACGTCGATCTCAAGGAACGCTTCAAGAAGATCAATATTGAGGTAGAGCTGGGTTTCACTGCCGAGCAGGCGGTACAAGAGGTCGAACGCTGTTTGAATTGCGACATTCAAACAGTATTCAAAGCGGATCTTTGTATTGAATGCGATGCATGCATCGATATCTGCCCCGTGAATTGTCTGACGATCACGAAGAATGGCGAAGAGGATGAGCTTCGAACTCGCCTGTCCGCACCTGCGGAAAATCATGCTCAGGCACTCTATGTCTCTGCGGAACTCCCACACACCGGCAGAGTGATGATCAAGGATGAGGACCTTTGTGTGCATTGCAGTCTCTGCGCTGAACGTTGCCCGACCGGAGCGTGGGACATGCAGAAGTCGACCATTCTTGTTCCCTATGCAAAAAATGAAATACCCGATAACCAATCATTGCCGGCGGCCGTGTCCGGCTCTTAGAGGGTACAAGTGGCAAACGTAAATGACGTTGTAATCAAGATTGCTACCGTCAACGGAACCGGATCGGCCAGTGCAAACGGCCTGTTGATGAAGTCCATTTTTCGGATGGGCGTTCCGGTAGTCGGCAAGAACTACTTTCCGTCCAATATCCAGGGCTTGCCAACCTGGTACGAAATTCGTGTTACCGGTGCTGGCTACCAGTCACGTTCAAATCGCGTCGACGTTATGGTCGCCATGAATGCGCAGACCTACACTCGGGATATGGCCGACGTCTCACCGGGCGGTTGGCTGATTTACGATTCGACCTGGCCACGCAGTCAGACTCTGAACCGCGAAGACATTTCCGTTATCGGCATTCCATTTTCGAGATTGTGTAACGAAAGTTTTGAAGGTGCGCGTGCGCGCATCCTGATGAAGAATGTTGCCTACGTTGGGGCGGTGGCGGCACTCCTCGACATCGATCTGAAGGTAGTCACGGCGCTGCTCGAAGAAACTTTCGCGGCGAAAGCTCATTTAGTTGAATCCAATGTGCAAGCGATTCGGCTCGGTTACGACTTCGCTCGCGAAAACGTCACGTGCCCGTTGCCGATGCACATTGAAGCCATGGATGCGACCTCGAATTGCGTCATCATGGACGGCAATACTGCCGCAGGTCTCGGTTGCATGTATGCGGGTGCGACCGTCGGTGCCTGGTACCCGATTACGCCGTCGACCTCGTTAATGGATGCGTTTCGAAAATTTTGCTCACGTTATCGAGTTGACCCGAAGACCGGCAAGAACACCTATTGCGTTATTCAGGCCGAAGATGAATTGGCGGCGATCGGTATGGTGCTGGGCGCGGCCTGGAACGGAGCACGATCATTCACGCCGACTAGTGGGCCGGGCATTTCGCTGATGAGTGAGTTTATCGGTTACGCTTACTACGCTGAAATACCAACCGTAATTTTCGACGTGCAGCGCACCGGACCGTCTACCGGAATGCCAACCCGGACGCAGCAATGTGACATCCTGAGTTGCGCCTATGCCTCTCATGGCGATACCAAGCATGTACTTCTATTTCCGGCAAACCCGGCAGAGTGTTTCTACATGGCGCCCATCGCGTTTGATATGGCCGAGCGACTGCAGACGCCTGTTATGGTGCTGTCCGACCTGGATATCGGTATGAACGACTGGATGATTCCAGAGCTGCAATGGGACGATTCCTATGTTCCGGATCGCGGCAAAGTTTTAACTGCGCAACAACTCGAAGAAATGGACAGGTTCTACCGCTATCTCGATGTTGATGGTGACGGTATTCCCTATCGTTCGCTGCCAGGTGTACATCCAAAAGGAGCCTATTTTACTCGCGGGTCCGGACATACAAAACTCGGCGCATACACTGAAGATTCCGCGGCCTATCAGGATGTCGTCGATCGCCTGCTGGTGAAGTGGGAAACGGCACGGGCGATATTGCCTAAGGCCGATATCCGTTATTCGAAATTGAATAAGGCCGGCATCATAACCATCGGCAGCGGTGACGGCGCGTGTATTGAGGCGTTGGATCGATTGGCAATGCAGAATATTCGTTTGAATTACTGCCGGATCAAGTCGTTTCCATTTGGCAACGATGTCAGCGAATTTATCAAGCAACACGATGTTGTATATGTCGTCGAGCAGAATCGTGACGCACAACTTCGAACGCTGCTGGTCAACGACATAGAGGCCGACCAGACCAAATTGGTGCCGCTGCTGCACTACAACGGCATGCCGATTAATTCTGGTTTTGTGGTAGACAGAGTGCTCACGGAAGTCGCCAAGGGCCGAGCGGCCTAGGCGGAGAGGACGATAATGAGTTACATAGCGAAACCAAAGGTTTCTCACCCAGGTATGCCGAGAAACAAGCTGGGCCTGACTTCTCGAGATTACGAAGGCACGGTCTCAACCTTGTGCGCGGGATGCGGTCACGACTCAATTACTGCGGCGATTATTCAGGCTGTTTTTGAGTTGGGTGTGGAGCCACACATGCTGGCAAAGATGAGTGGTATCGGCTGTTCATCGAAGACGCCGGCGTATTTCGTTAGTCAGGCTCACGGCTTCAATTCAGTGCACGGTCGAATGCCATCTGTGACGACGGGCGCGAGCGCGGCGAATCGAGACCTCCTGTACATAGGTGTATCCGGTGACGGTGACTCATTGTCGATCGGTATCGGTCAGTTTGTTCATGCAATTCGACGCAATGTGAACATGTGCTACGTGATCGAAAACAATGGTGTGTACGGACTGACCAAAGGCCAGTTTTCGGCATCCGCTGATATCGGTAGCAAGCCGAAGAAGGGCGAAGCTAACAATCAGGAACCAATCGACCCGGTGAGTACGGCATTGAGTCTTGGCGCTACCTATATAGCGAGAAGCTTTTCGGGCGACAAGGAACAACTGATTCCGCTGCTCAAAGGGGCTTTGATGCATCGCGGCTTTGCATTGGTCGATATCGTTAGTCCTTGCGTTACCTTCAATGACCACGAAGGTTCAACCAAGAGTTACGCGCACACTCGGCAGTTCTACCACCACGTTATAGACATGGATTACGTACCGCCGGCCGAGGAGATCAAGGCCGCGTATGCGAAAGGCGATGCAATGCCGATCGAAATGCACGATGGCAGCACTATTGTCTTTCGCAAAGTCGACCAAGACTATGATTTGACCAGCAGGGCGTCGGCCTTCAAGTATTTGCGTGAACGTTTTCATGCAGGCGAAATAAGCACCGGACTGCTGTATCTCGACGAATCTCGAGCCGAAATGCACGAGTTGATGGGGAATATCGATACGCCATTATCGCAGTTGCCATTCGAGGGTCTGAATCCGGGCAATGCTGAATTGAAGAAGCTGCAGAAAGGCTACCGATAAGGTCGGCTGCAGAGCAAGGCTGGGGTCCCAGGCGGTGCTGCAGTTGCAGCTGGCGCGCCGCAAATCGCAAAAGAACGTCGGGCTAATCGCAGAGCGGGTATTCCTGCTGACCCTAAGCCGACATTTCCAAGCATTGAAGCCCAACTAGTTCTATATTGGGCCTCCATGACTGAAGAATCCTCAGAAGGGCGACAATCCTACGAAGTAGTATCCGTTCGGCGAGCAGAGCGTCCGCCCGGCACGGAAGGCTCCAACTGGCATCGCTATGTGATCGCGTTCGGAGGCAGCAACAGCATTCAAGGCTGCCGACAAGGGAAACTTAACGTTGTGACCGCGGCGGTGGAAGAGATGGTAGCCCAATTAAACGAACGGCACGGAGGCAAACGCGGCCGCGTCCAATTGCCCCTGGGGAAGAAATCCGACGAGTGACACCGGTCACGAAAGTGCTCCTGCTCATGCTGAGTGGACGGTTTCGTTTAGGTCACAACGGCAGCTCGTGGCCGATGGATTGGGCGTTTCCCACAACAACCGTTATTGATTTATCCCCAAATGCGCTTCCACCAGGGTTCATTCTGCGGCTCAGCAAGTTGCGGAAACGGAATCTTCTTTCGAATATCCTCAATATTCCAGCCGGTCAGATTGGCGAGCTGTTGCGCTTCGCGCTCCTGACGGTCACGCAGCTCGGTCTGGTATTGACTGATATCACACGATGATTCGCCGTTGAAAGGGCGCTGGATAATGTAGCGACCCTGATAGTTCTGGCGATCGCCGGTCTCCTGGAAGACGAGATCTTCCGGAAAGTGCTCGCTGTCGTAACGGACGTGCAAACGTGTGACGAACACGTCCTGCGCAGGCATCGATAAACTGTCGTTGCTACTTTGGCCACCGACCCAAAATACACCGAGCTTGCGGAGATCCTGCTGGCTTAGGGGATCCGCCGCGCAAGGGTCGCACCAGTTCATGTCCCAGGCGTATTCCAGAAACACGGCACGCTCATTTTCCGCCGCGACCTGCCTGTCAAACATGGATCGGTAGAATTCAGCGAACTCACCTTGCACGAATTCCGGAACGTAGGTGTCGCTCGGCATCTTTACCGTTCTATAGTTTGTGGTCTCGACCCGGCCTGAACGAGTCAACGCGTAGACATACAGTTCCTGTTTGCCTTTGGCATTCAATGTACCGAGGCGTATCGGCAACATAAATTTATTGCTTTCGTAAGCGATCTGCAGTGGGCGCAAATACTGGTAGCCAAGCTTCGACTGCTCGGCGAGATTGACCTTCGCAACGAAAAATCGCATGTCCTGCTTCAAATAGCTGTCGACAACTTTTTCGGCGCCTTGCGGCAGGCGATAGTCATTGTCTTTTAACCACTGAATCAAACCGCCGCTTTCCTTGGCCGAGAGAATGAGAATGTCGTATTCCCCGACGGTATAGCTGGCCTCAATAACGACACCCAGCGACCGCGCCGCTGTTGCGGACTCTCGGGTTACGGTCGAGCTTGGAAAGGCGCTGTCTTGTGACATCTTGTAGTTCTCGTAACGCATGCAGGGGTCCGGGTCGAAATACTCGACCAGTCGCGGTGCCGTATAAGCGTCCAGGTGATCGACAATTGCCCGGTCGCCAACGTTTATTTGCTCGCGCTCAATCTTCGTTGGCACCGGTATGACAACGGCAAAGTCTTTGACGCTGCCCTCAAAGTCGTTGGCCATCGTGATGACCGTTCGGTTGTCATCACGCACCAGAACGACCTGGGACGCCTTGTTAAACAGACTGGTGTCAGCACGTGCGACGTAAAAGCCGCAAAACGCTTGCGCCGTGGTTGCCACAGCGACGGTTATCGCCGCCGCACAAATAGTTACGATGATTCGCATTAGAAAACTCCTCTGATTGGGTTTGCCGGCTGATCATCCGGTTGCTCCCAGCGATAAATGCGGCCGTGCAGCACTGCGTCAATCAAGGGCACCACTGGTGCACAGAGAATGAGCGCAAGAATCGGGCCATTGGGCTGGTAATAGATAAACTGAATCGTGTAGGCGACGCTCGCAACGAGTGCCGCGTAAAGGACCCGACCCGTTGCGGTATTGGGCGTTGTCTTTGGGTCCGAAATCATGAAGAAGGCGAAAATCAGCAGCGCGCCATTTTGTACTTGATGCAGCGGGATACTAAAGGGATCGTCGAGCCAGATTGCTCTGGCGAAAAGCATCGTTGCGTACAAGATTATGAACGCGATGGTTGTTTCTGCACGCCGAGCGCGTGTGAGGACGAGGAAACCCAGGCACGCGAGTACAAATGCACTGATGGCGGCGCTGCCCCACTGCCCGGAGGATACCCAGGCGTGATCGCTGAGGATCATTAAGGATACGAGCGCGAAGTTCGCGGGATTGAATACGTGCTTGCCGTTATACCGCAACAAAAACTTGCTGCCGATGGCGAGAGTTGCAGCCAGCGCAGCGATCGAGACGAGGTCGGTGCGCAGCAACAGCGTCAGCGACAACGATGTTATGAGCGGACTGAGCGGGTCAAAGCGACCAGGACCAGAATAACGAGTGCCCAAAAACTGAACTGTCAATGCGGTCGTTACGATGATCAGAGCGTTTTGCCAGCGAATTCCGAAATCGAGCACGGTAATGCCGTAAGCCAGCAAAATGCCGAGTACCACGATCTGGTAGTAGCGCGGATCGCGCAGTAGGGAATCAAGTCGGCTTGATGTCTTCATGCCGTAATAAACGTCGGGTAACGGCGTTTGGGTTTAACTGCTCATGAGATCCGGCATGGGCGTCGCGGCCGCGCCGCCCGGAAATACTTCGCGCTGGATTTCATCGGGCAGTCGAAAATAGCGGTAATGCAGTGTCTTGGTCGCCCGCTGGGGCCATTAATATGACACAGTATCGCAGTGGATTCGCAGTGCGCTCTCAAATGCGGCGAATAAATAACAATAAAAACAAAAAGTTAGGTTTTTTGCATCCAAATCGGCTTTGGCGAGCATCTGAGCGGTGAAAGCAACTCATATTTTGACGTGGAGTAGTAGAAATGGATGAATCAATGGTTCCGATCGTATTGTTCATAGGCATAACGGTCGTCTTTGTTGCGCTGTTCTGGTTTCGGTACAAGGCCCGCAGCGAAATGCAGTCGACGATTCGCACTGCGCTTGATAAGGGTCAGGAACTGACCCCTGAAGTGATCGATCGCCTCGGGCACCCAAAAGCGTCCAAGGACAAAGACTTGCGCTTCGGCATCATCTGGATCGCCGTTGCGCTTGGGCTGGTCGGATTCGGTTTTGGCATACCGGACGAAGACGACGTCGCAAGAATATTTGCTGGCATAGCCGGATTTCCATTCGTGATCGGAATTGCCTATTTGATTCTGCACAAATTTACGGATCGCGGTTAGTTGGTTCAGGTCGTTGTCTAATAGCGCAGATAATGAGTTGGTCGCAAGGGTGGTATCCAGTCAGGATACCGCCGCTTTCGGCGAACTGGTTCGCAGACATCAGTCGCACGTCAGGAATTTCCTTCGGAAATTGTCGGGTGATCATACGCTTGCGGATGATCTCGCTCAGGATAGCTTCATACATGCCTGGGAAAAGCTGCAAACCTACTCCGGACGGGGATCATTCATCGGTTGGTTGCTCAAAGTGGCTTACACAACGTTCCTGCAGTCGAAGCGCAAAACGAAGCGTTATGCAGAAATTATCAACTCGGCTGGGCACGTCGCTGATCAGGAGTCCCGTAGCCAGGTGCTACCGGACGATGAAATTACGGACCTGGAGAAATTCCTGGCCGTGCTAACTGAAGAAGAGCGCGCCATTATGGTTATGTCGTATGCATGTGGTTTGTCCCATCGAGAAATTGGCGATGCGACGGATTTGCCAGTGGGCACAGTGAAATCTGTGATATTTCGTGGTAAAGAGAAGATTAGGAATAGTTTTGATATCAAAGATCATAATCATGGCTGAACGAATCAAAGACGCAGAGGACCGGCTATTAGAGTCGATGTTCGCATCGCCGCCGCTGGCGGATGATGGTTTCAGTGTCCGGGTCGTGCGGAAAATTAATCGACGATTGTGGCTTCGTCGTTTGACGCTTCCGATTGCGACGATTATCGGTGGCTTCATTGCCTTCAAGCCCCTGTCGGGCCTGGTCGCAGTGCTGTCGAGCTTATCGTCCCTGATTCCCACAGACACCATCAACATGGCAACGAGCTCGATTCCGCAATTCCAAACGGTCGTACTGGGCGCAATATTGCTCGCTGTTTGTTTGCTCAGTACGCGATTGCTGGACAATTAAGGGCCGCCGAAAAGACAATATTGTCTTGTCCTTGTTGCTCGGTTACATTGCGACAATGACTCTTCGCGACCAAGTTGAAGCGCTACTCCCGAACTGGGAGCGCTGGTACCCGAGCCTGTTCGACGCTGCCAGCGATCTCGGTATTATCAGAGCTGAAGTATGCGACCTCAATTCACTTAATCTACACAGCCGGCACGCGAAAGTTCGCCAGCGCGCGAAAGAAGCGCACATGGAGAAATGGGGCGGCAAGCCACAGGAATAATCAATGAGTTTTGATCTTAAGGCGATACGCGCGCACTTTCCTGCGCTGGCGTTAACGGACAACGGCGTGCGCCGTATCTATTTTGACAACCCCGCGGGCACCCAGGTACTAAGCAGTGTCGCCGCAGCCATGTCTGATTGCTTGCTCGCAAAAAGCGCAAATCTTGGTGGTTACTTCGCGTCTTCCGCGGATGCGAATGCTGTCGTGCAGTCAGCGCGCGATGCGATGGCTGATTTCCTCAATGCTCCGTCGGCCGACGAAATCATATTCGGTCAGAATATGACGACCCTGACATTTCACATGTCCCGATCGATTGGACGTCTGTTTCGTCCAGGTGACGAGATCGTGCTGTCGCAGATGGATCATGACGCCAATGTCTGGCCTTGGGTAATGCTGGCTCGCGATCTCAATCTCGAAATTCGTTGGCTACCGTTTAATACAGAAACATTCGAATTCGATCTCGAAGTCCTCGACAACATAATTAGCGATCGCACACGCCTGGTGTGCGTGGGTGGCGCAAGTAACCTGACTGGTACCATCAATAATGTAAAAGCTATTTGCGCGAAAGCGCGTGCGGCCGGGGCCATGACGTATATTGATGGTGTGCAATCAGCACCGCATGTAGCGACAGATGTGCAAGATATCGGGTGTGATTTTTTTGTGTGTTCTTCGTATAAATTTTTCGGCCCGCACCAGGGAATACTGTGGGGGCGCCGTGAAGTCCTCGAGCAGCTCGAGCCCTATAAGGTTCGACCGGCGCCCGCTGACCCGCCATCATCTTTTGAGACAGGTACACAAAGCCATGAAGGCTTTGCAGGCGTTGCAGCGAGCGTCGACTATTTCGCTACTATAGGTGAGTCGATGGCCGAGGACTATGCAGGTCGGTGGCCACAATTTTCGGGAAGGCGGCAGGACATACATGCCGCGATGAGTTTATTGTTTGATTACGAAAAAACTTTGGCAAGTCACCTCATACGCGGGCTGATCGAAATCGACGGCATTACCGTGCAAGGCATAAGCGATGACGACGCTATGGATCGTCGCGTGCCAACGGTATCGTTCACGCACGAGCTAGCGGCGCCGGCTGTCATCGCCGAGGGCCTCGCGAAGCGAAATATATTTGTCTGGAGCGGACACAATTATGCGGTTGAAGTCGCCAGGACACTGGGAATTTATGATACAGGCGGGGCGGTCCGCGTCGGTCCGGTGCATTACAACAGTATTGCTGAGATCGACGAGTTGCTTGGAGCTCTGCCTGATTTCTTATCGCGCTAGACGGGTTTTCGAAACAAAGAAGGCCGCGTTGCTGCGGCCTTCCGTGAGATTTCGTATCTGAAAAGGAAGGTTATCGACGTAGGTGGTAGTGCTCCATCGTTCGCGTCAGACCCTTGGGTTTTCTAGATACCTCTGTTATCCCACGAGACATGGATCACCTCCTTTTGTTGTTGGCCCACAGGAAGTATCTCTTCTAAGTTCATAAATTCCAAGAAAAAAATTAGAATAAAAAACGTCTTCTATGCACCGTGTTATTCGGGTTATTATTACCCGCTCAGCCAACCATCCAACAACGAGAAAATAAATGGCAATTGCAGATCTCAAAAACGTGCTCAATATCTTCGGTGGGGCAGATTTCAGTGAAGACCAGGAGAACGAGCTCTTCAAGGAAGTATTGTTGATGACGCTAGCGCGGGCAGCCGACGCTGATATCAATATCCAGACGATTGAAGTGGAGCGTATCCAGGAGATTCTCAGAGACCATACGGGCGAGAGTTTTAGTTCTGCCGATATCCGAGTCGCTGCGCGAGCCGAATTGTATGCTGAAGCGACGCTGCGTAAATACCTTGTAAGTGTTCGCAATAAATTGTCAGATGCCCATCGGGCAGCAACTATCGGCGCGCTTGCGGATGTATTTCGCAGCGATAGCACAGTCAGTGTGCTTGAGATAGATTTCTTTGATCGGGTTGCCGAGGCATTGGCAGCTACCCCATCACAAATCGCCGGGCTGATTGCGGGTGACGTCAACTGAGGTCAAAGTAAATGCCAAAAAAACGGGCCAATGGCCTGTTTTTTTTGTGCCGCTATGAGGGAGTATTCTTCAGGCCAATCTCTCTGTAAACCACGTACAGGCCGGAAGAGATAATGATCACCGCGCCAACTATCGCCCATCGGTCGGGCACTTCATCCCAAATCAGATAGCCGGCGATTGCCCCGCCAATCAACGCAAGGTATTCAAACGGCGCGAGTACTGCGGGTGAGGATGCTCGATAGCCGTTAATAAACCCCACCCAGGCGATGACCGAGCCGATGGCGGCACCCGTCATCAGCATCCACCCACCGAAGTCAGGCGTCACCCAGCTGTCGGTATCAATCATTACTCCTGCAAACAGCAGCGGACCAGCCACAACGTAGACCGAAAGCGACAATGTTGATTCGGTCGCGAGGTGCCTGGCTGCAATCGCCTGACAGGCGTAACAGAACGCGGCGAGAAGTATGGCGACCGATGCAAACGAAAAATCAGCGCTTCCGGGTCGAAGGACAACAAGAGTACCAATAAAGCCAACAACCACAGCCGCCCAACGTCGCCAGCCAACGTGTTCGCCGAGAAAGGGTACCGACAGTGCCGTCACCATCAACGGTGCCGTGTAGCCGAGCGTCAGTGCGTTCACGAGCGGCATCTGCGAGAGACCATAGAAAAAACCGTACATTGCGCCGACTGCAAGCAGCGTACGCAGTGCATGCCAGGCCAAACGCTTGGTGCGCAACTCACGAAACCCGCCGAAAAATCGTGGGGCCAGAGCCAGAAATATGGCGAGACCAATAATGCTGCGAATTAGAACGAACTCAGACAGCGAATAGGTTCGCAATATTTCCTTTGCGAACAGATCAAGCCCGAGTCCGCCGGTAACACCGAACAAAAGCCACAAAATGGCTCGACCGATATGATCCGGTATGGGTTTCTGGTTCACGACAACTCGAATAGGGCGATTAATGAATGCAAGCTGAACATGATCGCACGAGTTTTCTCGTAAA
>JALHUQ010000363.1 GCA_022866645.1 Woeseiaceae bacterium
AACCGAACCTTGGGATGACGCTTGCTGAAGGTCGCGATCGGGCCGCACATGTGCCTGACGCCGAATGACAACGGCAGCGCGAAACGCAAGGTCCCGCGGAGTTCACCGTGTTCTTGCTGGACGGCGGCCTCCGCCTCTTCAAGGTCGGCCAGGATGCGCGCGCCGTGTTCGTAAAAACTTCGGCCAGTTTCGGTCAGATTCAAGGCGCGAGTCGTGCGGCGCAGCAATTGCACACCAAGGCGCTCTTCGAGCGCCGAAATCCGCCGGCTGACCGCGGACTTTGCGGCGCCGAGGCGCTCCGCTGCGGCCGTAAAGCTGCCAGCGTCGACGACGGCGATAAATGCCTGAATATCTTCGAATTTATCCATACTGTTGCTGATTTCAGAACAATCTTGTTCTAAAACTACTATTTATCTCGTCATTGTCAACAGTAACACTGTGTCCAACAGTTCAGGGCCAGACCTAAGGAGATACAGAATGAAGACAAAGACCCTACGAATACTCGAAGTCAGCGCCAGCGGCCGTCGTAACGGCTCAATCACCCGCGAATTGAGCGCCGATCTTATTGCAGCACTGGAAGACCGCTTTGGCTCCGTCCAGCTTACTCGCCGCGACCTTCTGCATGGCGTTCCTTTCGTGGACGAGGCCTGGATAGAAGCGAACTTCACGCCGGACGAAAGCCGGACACAAATGCATAAGGACACGCTCGCTTACTCGGATGAGCTTGTTAACGAACTCAAGGACGCGGACGTGCTGCTAATTGGCGCACCGATCTACAACTTCTCCATTCCTGCGGCCCTCAAGGCCTGGATCGATATGATCGCCAGAGCGCGATCAACCTTTCGATACACTGAAAACGGGCCTGTTGGTCTGCTCAAGGGCAAGAAGGCCTATCTTGTAGTGGCTACCGGCGGTGTGCCGGTCGGCAGCGCTATGGACTTCGCCACGCCGTATCTTCGCCACGCCTTGGCTTTCGTTGGTATTACTGAGGTGGAAATAGTGACGGCTGATAGAATCAACAGCGACAAACATGAATCCATGGATCGCGCACGAGCACAGATCGCGGATTTGGTTCACCTTAGCGCCGACGCCGCTTAATTTGGAGACACACATGATCGAAGTCATCCCGTCAGAAACCCGTGGTAGCGCAGACCACGGCTGGTTGAAAGCAAAACACACTTTTTCGTTTGCTGAATATCACAATCCCAAGCGCGTTCATTTCGGGCCGTTGCGGGTCATCAATGAGGACCGCATTGCTCCGGGGCAAGGATTCGGAACTCACCCACACAAAGACATGGAGATCGTGACCTATCCCATATCAGGGGCGATCGAACACAAGGACAGCATGGGTAACGGCACAGTGATCAAGGCCGGCGAAGTGCAACGCATGACTGCCGGGACGGGCGTTCAACACAGTGAATACAACCACTCAAAAAGCGAAGAATTGCATTTGCTGCAGATCTGGATGTTCCCGGAGCAAAAGGATCTGGAGCCGGGCTACGAGCAAACGATGTTCACGCGTGAGGACAAACTGGACCGCTTGTGCCTCGTTGCATCCAGAGACGGACGTAACGGGTCTGTGACCGTCCACCAGCACGTCGACCTTTACGCGAGCATTTTGCAAGTGAATACGAAGATCGAACATGCCATCGGTGATGCGCACAAAATCTTCGTTCAGGTAATTAGCGGTGAAATCGTGGTCAACGGGCAGGCGGTGTCGGCAGGTGACGGTTTGCAAATCACCGGCGAAGGCAAGCTCAGCATTACAAGCAAGTCCGAGGCTGAGTTCCTGGTATTCGATATGGCCTAAGATCATACTGATAGAAAGTCGGCTAATATGAGCGGACGCATCGCCATGATAAGGCTAGGTGCAAAAGTCCCCGTGATCTGTTAGATCCCGTGATCTGTTAGATGAGGTGCAAGGCCAATCATGAGTAAGAATGAATCGAAATCGATCGGATCCAAACCCGTTTTGGTGCCCAAGCAGCCTGTTTCCGGAGAAGGCCACGCGCTAACTCAGGAAGAGAAGCACCTGGGTAAGACGCTGAAGAAGAGCGTTCAACTCAGCGCGGAGGAACTGGCGCAGATCAACAGCAAGAAGGGACTACTTCAGTTGCTGTCAAGCAAGAACATTGATGTCCGTAAGGCGCTGATAAAACTGCGATACGAACAGGAACTGGAACGGCTTCAAATTGAGCTGGTGAAACTTCAACGCTCCGTGCAGCAGGAAGGACGCCGCATGGCGATCATTCTCGAGGGCCGCGATGCAGCTGGAAAGGGAGGTACGATTCGTCGATTCATAGAGCACCTGAACCCTCGCAGCGCTCGCGTGGTTGCATTGCCCAAGCCCTCGGAAGTGCAAACGGGACAGTGGTACTTCCAACGTTATGTGGAACAACTACCCAACCCGGGTGAAATCGTATTGTTCGACCGTAGCTGGTACAACCGCGCCGTCGTTGAGCCAGTGATGAAGTTCTGTACCAAACGGCAACATCGTACGTTTATGCAGCAGGTGCCGGAGTTCGAGCACATGCTCTATGAGGACGGCGTGGAATT
>JALHUQ010000364.1 GCA_022866645.1 Woeseiaceae bacterium
AAATCTCCGCCGCCTTCGGGCACTACCAGCATGTTCTCGGCGGCGGCGGCGCGTATTATCCATTGCCGGTGATCGCGCCGCGGCTGTTCATAACTTTTTACGCTGAATGCGCCAAGGTGCTTTAGCCGCCGTACGTGCGACAGGGCATCGGCATAGCTGTCGATGTCCGCCTTGTCCTGACTCAGAGCACCGTACAGAATAAAACCCGTTGAAAAGATGCGTGGTCCAACCATCGTCCCGGCCGACACCATTTCCGATTGGCTGAATACAGTATGCGTACTCGCCGAAGGATCGTGTGTTGTCGTTACTCCATAGGCGAGATTTGCATAGTATTGCCAGTCCTTTTGCGGGTTTACGTCGAGCGCGGCGTAGCCCAGGTGAGCATGTACATCGATAAGCCCCGGCATTATGGTCTTGCCGGAAACGTCGAACGTTTTAGCGCCCGCGGGTACGGCAACGCTGCTCGATGGTCCGACCGCTGCGATGATGTTGCCGTCGATGATGATGGTGCCGTCTTCAATAATCTGGTCACCGTTCATCGTAATGATGCGAGCGCCGGTCAGTGCAACCATGCCGTCAGGTTTGGCGCGCGCTACTTCGAGACTGATTTCGTAGTTCTGCGGCTCGGACTTGTCGCCGGATTTCTTTTTCTCGTCGTCGGGTGGTGCTATTTGCTTTACCCCGACTTTGGTCTCGACTAGCCACTTGTTAAGAGCGAACCAGGCGTTCCACGGCGCGTCATCGCTGAGCGTGACGTCGACACGTACCTGAGCGGCGTCTTGCCAGCTGCCGACGAGAACCGATTTCAAGCCGTCCAGATCGTAGCTATTCTCGTCGTGAGCATATTGCCCATCGGCCTTGACGCTGACAGCAATCACCTTGATGCCGTTATCGCCTGCATCGCGCGGTTCAAGCTTTGGCACCAAAGTGATATCGACAACGGGCAGACGATGAACGTTAGTGCCGAACCCCCAGCTCAGGTACTTTCCGTCATTGCTCCACGTCACCCATTCACCGCCATCCTCACTCAATTGTTCAATGGCGAACGCTGCACCGGTAGGATCAAGATCCGCGACTGCGCCCGTGTTGGGCAGCGCCGTCACATACGCATTGTGCAGTTCGGTAAAGGCGACCATGGATTCATCAGGACTGACCATCACTTCCTGCGCATAGCGCAAGCGCAGGTGCATCTTGCGATCGGTGCCGTCGATTTTGACCGACAGCAATACTGTTTTCGGTGGCGTTCGCGCACCGCGCTCACCTTCAGTTTCTTCGTTATCAAAAAACCAGATGCGTTCGCCGTTTCGGGAAAAGGTCGGACGAGTGATGCGAATTTGTGAGCCTCGATTCGTCGTTGACGTCACCGCCTGTGGCGCACTGCGACCATCCGAATTGAGAACAAGGATATCGAGCCGCTGTTCTTCGCCAAGACCCTGACCGCGCAGATTGGCGCCGCTGCCGGCGACCACAAGTAAGCGTTCACCGTCGGCGGAAAACGACGGGTTTACCAATTGTGTGGGCGACTGATACAAGGTGGTCACCGATCCCGGTCGATTGCGACGCATACTGACAGAGCGCAGTGTTGCGCCGTCGGCGTCACTCCAGGTCGTGTATGCCAGCGTGTTGCCGTCTGGCGAAAACGATGGCGCGAATTCGAGCTCGACGGCGTCCGTAACGCGTTGCGGTTTGCCGTTCGGCAAACTCATCCAGTACAAATGCCCGAGAGCATTGAAAACCAGAGTTTCGCCGTTCGGACTGATCACTGGCCAGCGAATCAGCTTCGCCTGTATAGTTTCCGGCGCCGGATCCTGCTGCGATCGCAATGGAGGGTGATAACGCAACGACACATCAGCTGTAAAGGGAATGTCGCTGACGCCACTGCCGTCAACTGCAATACGATTGATCTTGCCGCCGGCCCACACGATAAGACTCTTGCCATCGGGCATCCAGTCGTAGCCTGGATAGACGTAATTGGTACCAAAGGCTTCGATCTGGTCACGATCAAGACCATCCCAAAGCTGATGTTCGGCGCCGCTCGTCAAATCGTGCACCCAAAGCGTCGACTGGCGGCCGATTCGACGAACAAACGCAATCGAATTGCCATCGGGACTCAGTAACGGCGATGCAGCGCTACCGTTGCCGCCAGACACTTCCCGTTTCTCGCCTGTTTTGCGGTCGTAGCGCATTACTGACCATACGGGGCCGTGCGGATTGCGCTCGTAACTGAATGGGCCGGAGGCGCCATAGTAAATGTACTTGCCGTCTGCACTCGCCGAGAACGAATCGAGCTCGCCTTTATCGGCGATTACCTGAATGCCGCTGCCGCCATCTTTGTGATACATCCAGAGTTCAGCAATGCCGATCGAACTGATGTCCTGGAGCCGCTTGCGCGCCAGTACCCAATTACCGTCTTCCGTCCAGCTCGCGCCATTAACAAGATTTGTCGCTTGTTCTGTCACGACTTTGAAATCCGTGAGGCTCGTGCCATCAAAATCGGCGATCCAGGCATTCTTGATATTGCCCCGATCTGAGTTGAACAACACCTGGCTGCCGTCCGGACTAAAACGTGGCTGCAGATCATAGGCCGCGCCGTCAGTAAGACGCGTGGCTTTGCCGCCGTCTATCGGCAAGAGGTACAGGTCACCGAGCATGTCAAAAATGATACGAGTA
>JALHUQ010000365.1 GCA_022866645.1 Woeseiaceae bacterium
CGGCTTGCGTTCTCACTAGCAAGAGATTCCGCACACGCACGGAAGATCGAGACGAAAAGATATTCACGGATGAGTCCTTGCATGGTAGTCGTGCCGCTATCCATAACCTCCGGTAAGTTTCCAGTCGGCCATGCACGTCCTATTAGTTTGTGTAGCCAGGTTTCATCGAGCGGCAGCAGCCTCTGATTGACAGGCGCATAACCCGAACCTGATGTGGGACGGTTGTAAAATAAGTAAAGCTCGGTTACTTTACCCTGGTTTCGTTGTGCCTCGATCTCAATAAGAATCTGTCCGACGAGCGGAGTGATTGCCGTAACGGAATTTGGTACGGTAAGAAGTCCAATCAACGATATACCCGCATCTTCCATACGTGCATGAACCCGCTCGCCCACAGCCCAAACCACCGGTTTGGACTTAAGAGCAGCAAGTGTCTTGACTGCATACTCGGTTACTTCATCATTAAACTGACCGACTAGTCCTTGGTCTGAACCGAACACGATTGCTCCAATTGCCCCTTCTATTTTTTGAGTTTTCCGTTCTGCTATCAAGGAGGTCAAACCGTTTTTCCGAAGGCACACACCCAACCCCAACTCAACAGTGTGATAGTAGTCGGTCAATGCACTCACTGATTTCTCGTATTGTCCGATACTCGATGCCGCAACAGCCTTCATAGTGCGGACAACAGATTGAAGATCTCCAGCTCCGCCTATTTTTCGGCGAAGACTTGCAATGGTATTACTCATGGCGTTCCTCATTGTCATTCGGTTCTGCCACAGGTAAAGACTTCGGTTTGGTTTTTGAATCTTCTTTAACTTTTTTCTCAGGTTCAGTTTTGGAATCCTCTTTTAGTTTCGCAACCTCTTCGGTTTCTTGATTTTGCTTTGGTTTGGGATGGAACTTTTCAAGTGTTTTACTAACTATTTCAACTATTGTTTTGCGATCCTCATCACTCAACTTGTCTGCGGTCTCCAATCGTTCAATCACTTTTGCCGGAATATCCGAAGCAGTCTCCTGCACGGCATACTCGGCATCTTTCATTTGATCAAGCGGCACATCGTCGAAGAGTTCAGCAGTCAACCCTAGCAGTACGGCAATTTGCTCGGGCATTGAAACCGGTGTGAATTCCGGCTGTTTGAGACAGAAGCGAATACGCTTTCCGTGCTCAATGATCTTGTGTGTGTTCTCATCTAAACGGGCTCCAAACCTTGAAAAGGTTTCGAGTTCCTCAAACTGAGCGTAGGCGAGTTTTAGATCACCAGTCACCGCACGGTATGCAGCATGTTGAGCTTTACCGCCAACACGCGAAACTGACTTGCCCACATCAACCGCTGGAAGCACTCCCAATTCAAACAGCGACGGCGAAAGATATATCTGACCATCAGTTATGGAAATCAAGTTGGTGGGTATGTATGCAGAAATATCCTGCGCTTCGGTTTCGATGATAGGTAAAGCAGTGAGAGATCCACCGCCAAGTTCTTTGCGTAAGTGCGTTGAACGTTCGAGCAGCCGCGAATGTATATAAAAAATGTCCCCTGGAAATGCTTCACGACCTGGCGGACGACGAAGCAATAAAGACAGCTCGCGATAAGCGCGCGCGTGATGAGTAAGATCATCATAAACTATCAAGACATCCCTACCTGCATCCATGAAAAACTCCGCGATACTGGTTGCGGCATAGGGAGCGATATACGCAAGACCCGGTGGATCGTTACCCTCGGTTACAACTACAACGGTATAATCCATCGCACCCTTTTCACGCAAGTTTGCCACAACCTTTGCAACGGCGGATGCCCGTTGACCGATTGCACAATAAACACATATTACATCCTGGCCTTGCTGATTGAGGATAGTATCGATTGCAATTGCAGTCTTACCGATCTGGCGGTCACCAAGAATCAACTCGCGCTGACCGCGTCCAACAGGAATGAGCGCATCGATAACTTTGAGTCCGGTCTGAAGTGGCACCGTAACAGGTGCTCGGTCCATTATTGCTGCAGCGGGTCGTTCAATAGGCAAACGAATTCCGGAAGTCAGAGGTCCTTTGCCATCAAGTGGATAACCGAGCGGATCAATCACACGCCCCAACAGTTCTTCACCAACGGCCACATCCATGACACGGCCTGTGCGTTTGACTTCATCACCTGTATTTAAATGCCAGTATTCGCCGAGCAGAACAACACCGATTTCATCTGCATCAACATTGAACGCAATTCCGAGCACATCCCCGGGAAATGTAACCAATTCATCAAAACCCACACCCGGAAGTCCCGACACCATAGCGATACCAGTACCTACACTTGAGATAGTGCCCACCTCTTGTGGCCTCAGTTTCGATGTGAATGCTTCCCGCACTTGGCATATTCCATCAAATGTGCTGTCCAAAATATTCTCGAGATTCTCAGTATCCATTTTCATTTGTTCTTCTTTTCCGGCTTAGGAACAGCTTCAGATTTCGGTTCAGTTTTGGTATCAGACTTTGATTGAACTTTAGCTTCAGACTTCGGTTCAGCTTTGGCCTCAACTTTTGGATTGTCTTTTGTCTCTAGTTTGGATTCTTCTTTGCTTTCAGATTTTGGTTTATCCCCGGCTTCTGATTTAGATTCTATTTTTTTTGGTTCAGGTTTTGGTTCAGCTTTAGCTTCAACCTTTGGATCGTCTTTTGTCTCGGGTTTAGATTCTACTTTTTTTGTTTCAGGTTTTGATTCAGCTTTGGCGTCAGACTTCGGTTCAACTTTACGAATCTCCTTTTCCGCCTGACTCCAGTCCCGAATTGCAGAATCGTTCTTGCTACCACCCTTTTCATACAATTCATATGCACGCTTGGTTATCTGAGTTGTCAAATCGGTCGATGCTTTAGCTTTGGTTTCAATTTTGTTTTTCTTTTTTAGAAGTTCATCAACACCATTTTCCATCGACGTCAGGTAATCATCGATACTCCAGGCCAACTTTTGTCCATTCGTAGTGAGTTCAATACCGCTGATGAAATCCGGTGAAGTGTCGAACTGGACATGAATGTCAGCTGAGAAAGTTTCATTAAGTGCATTTTGTATCGCCGCACGTTGTTCATCCGGAAGCTCAAACGCGCTACGCACGAGTATAGGATCAGACGCCGACTTTATGGCATCAGCGAGTTGTGCTTTCGCCGGGTTGTCCATCTTTCGTAAGCGACGAGTAAACATCTCACTCATGGATGCTTCCAAATTTGCGGAGGCGAGATCCTTCAGCGTCCTTCGAGCGATAGCAAATACTTCCTTTTGTGTCCGTTTGCTGATTGCTTGATGCAAGTTATGAGCATCATTTCTCAGTGTCTCCTGTCGCTTGGCACTCAAAGCATCGGCAGCATTACGGGCTTCTTCCAGAAGGCGTTGACGTTCATCTTTCACCTCAGCTGTTGCTTTCTTTAATAAAGTGGCACGTTGCTTGTCGAACTCTTCGTTTTTGTGTTTGAACTCGTCGCTTTCCTTTTGGGCTTCTGCTTTTTTCTTATCGGCATTCGCCAGTTCTGTAGCTATCCGTTTCTCCCGTTCATCAATCGCATGGATAATCGGTTTATAAAGAAATCGCTTCATCAACCACACTAAGATGAAAAAGTTGAGTGCCTGTGCACCGACTGTGAACCAATCAATTAACATATTTTTATTTCCCTGTAGTTTGGGCGATCACGTTATTCCAAAACGGGTTAGCAAAGATGAGAATCATTGAGACCACAAAGCAGTAAATGGCCGTGGACTCAATCATTGCCAGACCAACGAATAATGTTCGAGTGATCGTGGCTGAAGCGTCGGGTTGCTGTGCCAGAGAACTTAATGCTGCCGCGACCGCTTTCCCTTCTGAGAGTGCGGGTCCCATCGTACCGAAACCAGTAGTTATGCCTGCGATGACAATTGATGCCACAGCGATAATAGTCAAGCTATCCATAATATCTCCTTTTGTTGTCTTGTGTAATTTTCAATTTTTTATCTCTGGTTCAGGTTTGGGCTTACGGACACGCGCAGCTGCGGCGATATATACTGCTGCCAGGATGCTGAAGATGTAGGCCTGCACCATACCGGTTAGCAAACCTAGTACAGTCATGATAATCGGGAAAATGAATGGTGGAATAGTGAGTAGAATACCTATGATCATTGCTCCGCTCATCATGTTACCAAACAAACGTACTGCCAGTGCAAGCGTTCGCGATAGTTCGCTGATGATATTAAACGGCAACATAATAAACGTAGGCTTCATATAGGATTTTAGATAATTTCCTATCCCTTGCTCTTCGATGCCAAAAAACGGCACAGCAACAAATACGCATAGTGCAAGCGCAGCCGTAGTAGAAAGTGAGCCGGTAGGTGGTTCAAAACCGGGAATAATAGTGCAAAGGCTGGCGCTGCCAACAAACAAAAAAAGTGTTCCTATAAAACCAAGATACTTTTTCGGCTCATTTAGACCGACTTCTTTTATTTGTTTTTCTATTCCGGTGACAATAATTTCCAACAGATTTTGCCAGCGGGATCTTTCAAGGCTAGTTGAAAGTTTGCGCGTAATAAGTTTAGACCCAACAACCAGCATGAACATCAATCCCCATGTGAACACAATGGTGCTGTTAAGTTTGACAAATCCATATTGCCAGAAGATAATTTGGTCGGGACTAAGGTGCATGTCCAGCCTCCGGTCCTAAGTGAGTAGATTTTTCCGCAGATTTGGTGAGCTGTATTACGACATAGCGTGCAATAATAAATCCCAAGAGGCACACCAGCAGTCTATCAAAGTGCCCGTGTGCAATAAAATAGAAACCAATCAGGGTTATTCCCGTTCGAAGCAGCAGGCTTCCAAAGAGCCAAAACGCTGTCCGTTTGGACGAAACCAATTTCTGAACCGTCCACCAAAGGCCGCCGAAGAAGATCACACCTAGCAAAACGCCTGTCACCAAAGCCACTACTATATTTAAAGTTTCATTCATCACTGTCCTCCTGTTCATCCCGCATTTCTTTTTCTTCCTTGTCCACCCAATGCCAGGCATTCAAACAGCCAATTACTAACCCGATGACCAACAGCATCAGTGTCCACGAATGGCTCCCGGCATTGCGATTGTCTAACCAGATACCCAACGCTGCACCAAGCAGTGTCGGAACCACTACTGACCATCCGATAAGTCCCATCATACCAAGACCAAACCATACTCCCTGCTTGGGGTTACGTTTTGCCTTTAGCTTGCGTGCCGCTTTTATGCTAACTTCTTTACTGAATGTAGTCCGGTTTTTCGGATTCTTGATTTCTAAATTTTCATTCATGGTGAAACTCCGCTAAACGACGAATCAAACCGCTCTCCATTTTCGACAAGACAGCGCGAACGCTCTCCTCCCGTTCGTCCAGTTTCAAAAACTCCCGCTCCACTGTCTCACGTAGTTGGCCAAGATCTGTTCCGCCAATTGCATTCCGTACAGAGATAAGCACATCAAAACCTGTCTTAATAAGTATTCCTTCGTCTATGGCAACATAAATCTCGCCATCATCTTCATGTTCGTAGATCAGAATACCGGGGACGAGTGCTGCTACGCAGTCTAATCGATTGGGCAAGAGTCCGAAGGAGCCCTCGCGTGTCTCCGCAATGATACGCGATACATTTGTTCTTTCGGCAAAAATTTTAAATGGCAGAAGAACTTTAAGATGCATGAGCGTCGATTGCATGTTCGATCTCCGGTTTAGTTTTAGATTTCGGATCGGTCTTTTCTTTGGAGTCGGCTGCAGGTTTCGGCTGATTCTTTTCCACTGGTTTGTCTCCAGATCCTTCCTTAGCCTTCGGTTTTTCAGGCGGGGCTTTTTTCTTCGCCTCATCAATTGAACCAATCATATAGAGAGCGCTTTCAGTGTAGTCCTTAAATTCATCATTCAGAATTCGTTCGCACCCATCAAGCGAATCCTTGAGGCTGACAAGTTTTCCCTTGATGCCGCTAAACTGTTCCGTTGCAAAAAACGGCTGAGTGAGAAAACGTTCCAAACGACGGGCACGGGCAACTACTTTGCGGTCATCCGATGATAGTTGTTCCAAACCGAGCATTGCGATTACATCTTTGAGATCTTCATACTGTGCAAGTGTCCGTCTTATTTCCTGTGCCAACAAATAATGTCTTTCACCAACTATGCCGGGCGTGGCCATTTTGGAACTTGATTGAAGCAGATCCACCGCAGGGTAAAGTCCTTCACTCGCCCGCTTGCGTGAAAGCACGATAGATGCTGAAAGATGCGAAAACGTATGTACAGCAGCTGGGTCTGTCAAATCATCGGCCGGCACATACACCGCCTGAATGGATGTGATGGCTCCGGCATCTGTGTTGGCGATGCGTTCCTCCAGCCGCGACAATTCAGTACCCATAGTCGGCTGATAACCGAGACGTGATGGCATCTGTCCCATCAAGCCGGATACTTCCATACCAGCCTGGATGAAG
>JALHUQ010000052.1 GCA_022866645.1 Woeseiaceae bacterium
AGCTGTTCGTTACTTGATGTACCCTCGCAACGGGCCCGCGTCAGCCTCATGGAATACGTCGGAAGACGTCTGGTGCGCAAAAGACAGAAATAAGGCGCTAACCGCTGCCAAGCTGGATCGGGAGTTTGAAACTCAAAAGTGCGACGCCTCGATTATTAGCAAGAATTATCTATTGGGGCAGCAAGTCGGGCTAACCGGTACGCCGGCAATCGTGTTTGACGACGGTACGATGGTGGGCGGTTACCTCCCGCCGGCCGCCTTGGCGAGCCGTCTGCAACTCGCACAGCAATCAGCCGAAAACTAGATCTCGCCTAAGAGTCCGAACGTCGTAGTTCGTGAAAATGTACGCCGTTATTCTGCCCGCGGTCTTCGAAATATTTCTGTAGCGCAAATCGACCGCTGTGAAACGCGAGGTCATCCCACGGAATTTCGTCCTCGCGAAACAAGCGCGTTTCCAGGCTCTCTTGACCTGCGCCGAAATCACCACGCAGTTTGCCGCAGAAGAAGATGTGTACCTGGCCGGCCCCCGGAACATCCACGGACGCGAACTGGTGGCTGATTTCGACCTTGGCACAAGCCTCTTCCAAGGTCTCACGAGCGGCGCCTCCCGCCATCGTTTCGCCAAGCTCCATGAATCCGGCCGGGATAGTCCAATAGCCGTAGCGCGGCTCAATTGATCGTCTGCATAGAAGAACCTTGCCTTCGCTCTCGACGACGCAACCAACAACAATCAACGGGTTTTGATAATGCACCGTGTTGCAATCATCACAAATCGCTCGTTCGCGATTGTCGCCATCGGGCACTTTGCGACTGGTATTGCCGCCGCAAATTGAGCAGTACTTCATTGTTTCAACCAATTCAAAGATGGTGCCGGGAGGGGGAATCGAACCCCCACTTTGTTTCCAAAACCGGATTTTGAGTCCGGCGCGTCTACCAGTTCCGCCATCCCGGCGAGGTATGGTGGGTCATTCAGCGGGGACGACCCGTTCGAACGGCGCACAGTATATTCGCGGATTCCCACATCCGCAAAGATTGCAGGAAATAGTGCGACCCTTTGAGCCAACCAGGCATCTAATATTCCGAATATGAGCAAGTTCGCAGACATAGAAATCGACCCTGGGATAGTCCGGCGAGCCGCGGCCGGCGACGGAAAGGCGCACGAGATCATCTATAGGGCGTTTGCGACGCCGGTCTATTCGATTTGCCTCAGATTTACCAAATCGCCGGCCCACGCCGAGGATCTGGTGCAAGAAACGTTTATCGAAATTATGCGCTCGATAGCTGCATTCCGCGGGGAAGCGGCGCTGGGGAGCTGGATTCGGCGTATCGCGGTGACCAAGTCCTTGATGTTCCTGAGGTCAGCGTGGACCAAGCGGGGGCAGGCGTTGTCCGACGATTGGGACGACGTGACGGCGGGTGAGGCCGTCAGTCACGGAATTTCGAGCCGCCCGGACGACGCGATCGATTTGGATGCCGCTTTGGCGAACTTGCCGGACGTCAGTCGAGCGGTCATCTGGCTGCACGATGTCGAAGGTTTTACGCACAAAGAGATCGCGGGTTTGATGGGTAAGACCGAAAGTTTTTCAAAATCGCAATTGTCGAGAGCCTATCAACGATTGCGACCGATGCTGAGCGCGGAACTAGCTGCGCAGCCCGATGGCGCTGCCGTCGGCAGTTATTAGTTGGAGTTGCTGAAATGAGCAGTGACGAGAAGGACCCTGAAATGATTTGTGCATTGACTGCCGACGAACACGTCGCATTGCAACGAGGGCTGCGATCGCTCCCTCTGACCATGCCGCCGCGTAAGGTCTGGCTCAGAATTAAGGAACAGGCCGAGGCAGAAGGATTGTTCACTCAGCCCGCCCCCCGCACACACAAGCGCTGGTATGCCGGGGTCGGCCTTGCTGCCGCGGCATTGATGGCCGCCGTGATGATGCCGGGCGGCCACAAGGCAATCGATCCCAGGGACGTTGTCCCGCAGGGCGAGACGTCGAATCCCAACGACCTGTCGAACCTCAGGGCGTTGCAAGTGCAGTCGCGCGAGCTTGAGCGTGATTTGCGCTCACTGCCGGATGAGCCTCGCGTTGCTCGCGCTGGCACGGTGGCGACGATGTCAGATATTGAGGGCCGCATCGCGGCGATCGATTATCAGCTTAGTGATTCCACGGTCGAATGGGCCGATGGAGACAAAGAAATTTTCTGGCGCGAACGCGTCAGGTTAATGAAATTGCTGCTGCAGTTGCGCTATGCGCAGGCACAACGGGCAGCATATTAGACCTTAGGAGTAGTACCCGATGAAAACGTGGAAAAGAGTGTTGTCGCTTGCAGCTGTTTTGCTGTTTGCCGGTCAGGTGCTTGCGCAATCCGATGAGGAAGATGGGCAGCGCGCAACAGAACAGGCCAAGGCAGAATATTCCGAACGGCTGCGTGAAGCTGAAGTACGTATGGAACAGGCGGCGCGTGAAGTAGCGGAAATTAGCCGAGAACGCCTGCCGAGTATGGCGCAGTTCGAACGCCGCATGGAGATTTCGAACAAGCCGAGGATCGGCATTACGATCGATGACGATGACGAGTCTGGTGCTGTCGAGGGCGTCAAAGTCGGTGGTGTGACGCCAGAAAGCGCTGCCGATGATGCGGGGCTTCGAGCCGGAGATGTAATTGCATCGGTCAACGGAGAATCCCTGAGCGCCGAGAGCAGTCACGAGGCGAATCGGCGCCTGCTCGATTTTATGCAGGGCGTGGAAGAGGGTGACGAGATAAAGCTCGAATATTTGCGTAACGGCAAGCGAGCCTCGGTCGAGCTAAAGCCACGCGCTATGGAGATGCACGCGTTCTCCTGGATTCCGGATGGTGAATTGCTGCATATGCCGCCAGCGCCGGGCCACGCATTTCCGCCGGAAGCCATCGAAAAGTTTCGTATGCAATTTGGTTTCCCACTCGCCGGCAGCGCCTGGGGCAGTATGGAGCTCGTCGAACTCAACGCAGGCCTTGGCCGGTATTTCGGCACCGATACGGGCTTGCTGGTCGTGAGCGCGCCCAAAGCAGAGGGTATCGAACTGCAGGACGGGGATGTCATTCAGACCATTGACGGTCGCGCGCCGTCCGACGTTCGCCATGCCCTCAGAATCTTGAGTTCTTATGAAAGTGGTGAGTCCCTGGAACTCGGCATCATGCGCGACAAGAAGAAGCACACGCTTAAAGTCGAAGTCCCGGCCGACCCACACAGTTCGCTGATTAAACCGCGGGCAGCAAAGCCGGCCCGGGCACCGGTACCTCCCAAGCCGGCTGCGGAGACGGCGTCAACCTAAGGCGGAAACCCAAGATCGAGGAAGTAGGGCGCGCATGGCTTTGATACCATGCGCGCCCATGTTTATTTCAGATTTCGATTACATACTCCCGGACACGCTGATCGCGCGGTATCCCAGCGCCGATCGTCGCGGCAGTCGACTGTTGGAGCTTGGCGACGGTATTCGCGATTGTGCATTCGGCGAATTTCCGTCTCTGTTGCGGCCGAATGACCTGCTGGTTTTCAACGACACCCGCGTCATCAAGGCGCGACTGGCCGCGAACAAGGCCACGGGTGGTCGCGCAGAGATACTGGTTGAACGTGTGCAGGGCGAGCGGGCAGCACTGGCGCATATCAAGGCCAGCAAGTCGCCGAAGCAAGGCGGGCGATTGATGCTGGCAGACGATGTTGTGGCGACCGTGGTTGGCCGGGAGGGAGATTTGTATTCCCTCATTTTTTCGACCGATGTTATGCCGTTTCTGGAGGCATACGGTGATGTCCCTTTGCCGCCCTATCTCGGGCGGGCCGCAGAAAGCAGAGACGCGGGTCGTTACCAGACTGTCTACGCGAAAAATCCTGGCGCAGTCGCAGCGCCGACCGCGGGCCTGCATTTCGACGAGGCAATGCTCGAGGAAACTCGCGATGCTGGCATCGCTCACGCCTGGGTCACGTTGCACGTTGGCGCGGGCACATTTCAGTCGCTGCGCGAAGACAATATTCGTGACAACAAATTGCACAGCGAGCGCGTGGAGGTCAGCGAAGCGTGCTGCGATGCAGTGAGGAAAACGAAGATGGCCGGTGGGCGTGTCGTCGCCATCGGGACGACGTCAGTACGGGCATTGGAATGTGCGTCGGCGAAAGGGTCGATACAGGCGTTCGCCGGTGAGACCGACATGTTCATACTGCCGGGATACAAGTTTCGCACCGTCGACGCCATGCTTACAAATTTTCATTTGCCGCAGTCATCTTTGCTCATGCTGGTTGCGGCATTTGCCGGGAAGGATCGAATTTTCGACGCTTATCGACACGCTGTGCGTGAGAAGTATCGCTTCTTCAGTTACGGTGACGCCATGTTTATTACACCCGAAGTACAGGCGTGAAATTTGATATCAGCCATCAATGCGGCGCGGCCAGACGTGGCACGCTGAAATTTCGTCGCGGCGAAATCCAGACTCCGGTATTCATGCCGGTTGGCACCTACGGCACCGTAAAGAGTGTCACCCCGGAGGAGGTTGCAGCAGATGGCGCCGAGATCATACTGGGCAACACCTTCCATCTCATGCTGCGTCCCGGAACCGACGTTGTTCGCGCGCACGGCGGCCTGCATGAATTTATGAACTGGCACAGGCCGATCCTCACCGACTCGGGCGGCTTTCAGGTCTTTTCATTGGCGGCGATGAGGAAGCTGTCAGAAGAGGGCGTTCGCTTCCAATCTCCGGTCAATGGCGACGAGGTATTCCTCAGCCCTGAAAGGTCCATGGAAGTGCAGCACGATCTTAACGCGGACGTGACTATGATTTTCGATGAGTGCACGCCGTATCCTGCCACCGAAAAAGAAGCACGCGAGTCGATGCAGTTGTCGTTGCGATGGGCCGAGCGCAGCCGGAAGCGCTTCGATGAACTCAAAGTGGCAGAGCCGGATCGCGGCGAGGCGCTGTTCGGAATTGTGCAAGGCGGTATGTACGACCATCTCAGAAACGAGTCGCGCGATGGTCTTGTCAATATCGGCTTTGATGGCTACGCGATCGGCGGCCTTGCGGTCGGTGAACCCGAGGCGGAGAGACACGCGGTGCTCGATGCGTTGATGCCAACGATGCCGGCTGAAGCGCCGCGGTATCTGATGGGGGTGGGTACGCCGCTCGACATCGCGGAAGCCGTGCTTCGCGGCATCGACATGTTTGACTGTGTCATTCCGACGCGCCATGCACGCAATGGACTGCTGTACACCTCACAGGGCGACGTCAAATTTCGACATGCGAAATATCGGGACGATACATCCGCTCCCGATCCCGAGTGCGACTGCTACACCTGCAGCCACTACTCACTTGCGTACTTGAGGCATCTTGAGAAGTGTGGCGAAATCCTCGGACCACGCCTCGCGACGATCCATAATCTTCATTATTATCAAAAACTTATGTCAGATATTCGGAATTCGATCGTGGCCGGAACATTGCAGGAATTTGTCGCCAGCGTGCGGTCGATCTACGGCAAATAAGGCGGATATTTGTGTGCCGACTTGCGTTCTCGTTAGTCGCCCCTAACTCGCTTGCTTATGCCATAATAGCGCGCTGTTTTTCCCGGGCTAGCCCAAAACCCCCACAATAGAAGTAATAAGACTATGGATTTCTTCATTCAAAATGCTTATGCGCAAGGCGCTGGGCCACAAGGCGACTCGACCAGTTTCATTATCATGATGGTCCTGATGTTTGCCGCTTTCTATTTCCTGTTGATTCGTCCGCAACAAAAGAAGCAAAAGGCACACACGGAGCTGGTTTCCAATCTTAAGGCTGGTGACGAAGTTCTGACCGCCGGCGGAATCCTCGGCAAGATATCTGCCGTGAGCGATCACTACGCGGTCGTCACTATCAGCGACAACACAGAAATCAAAATTCAAAAAGCCAGTGTATCGATGGTCGTACCCAAGGGTACGTACGACGAAGCCTGAAACTCGGACGTCTATGAATAAGTATCCCGTCTGGCTAAACACTCTGGTCCTCGTCATTCTGATCGCAGGTTGCCTGCTTGCGTTGCCGAACCTGTATGGCAGTGTGCCGGCGGTGCAAATCGCGAACAACGGTGGTTCCGAATACGACAATGAACGTCTGCAGGAGTATCGCCAGTTTGTTGAAAAAACCGGTGTAACTCCGGAAGCGGCTTATATACAGGACGGCCGGGTTGTCTTGCGTTTTGACGCGGGGACTGACCTTGCACCCGTCGTTCTGGAGCTTAAAACCCGTTACGGTCGCGTTGCGAATATTGCCCAAACGCTTGCACCAAAACTGCCGGAGTGGGTCCGGAACGCAGGTCTGAATACGATGAGCCTGGGTCTCGATCTTCGTGGTGGCGTGTACGTCTTGCTCGAAGTCGACATGAACACGGCCATCGACACACGCATGGGGCTGTACGAACAGGCATTTGACGACAGCCTTCGCGAAGCGAAGATTCGACATCGGCTGGATCTCGATGACCGAGTCATCACGATTCGATTGACTGCGCCCGACGATCTCGAAGCGGCGCGCACGGTCATTGAACGTGCGGACGGGGACGTTCTTGTCGCCGACGGTACTGATGGCAAATCGTTAACGGTTCGTATGAGCGAGACGCAAATCAAGGCGCGCCAGGATTTCGCCATCGAGCAGAATATTACGACATTGCGCAATCGCGTGGACCAACTCGGTGTGGCCGAGCCGCTGGTGCAACGACAAGGCGTCGACCGCATAGTCGTGCAGCTACCCGGTGTCCAGGATCCGAACGAAATCAACAAAATTTTGACGGCGACCGCGACGCTGGAATTCCGATTGGTCGATCAGTCTGGAACAGAACCCGGATCGCGACGTTACCCTGGTCGACCGGGCGAAGATTCGCAGGTGCTGAAGCGAAAAGTAATCGCATCGGGCGATCAGATCGTTGATGCGGCGTCGGGATTCAGCGAAGGACGTCCCATCGTTTCGATCACACTGGATTCTGCGGGCGGCGAAAGCATGCTGCAAACCACGATGAACAATTTGAAAAAGCCAATGTCGACTGTCTTCATAGAGACGCGGCGCGAGGCGATCAAAGTCGGCAATGAGGTCGAATACCGCGATATCAAAACCGAAGAGATTATTAATACGGCAACGATTCAGGGCATCTTCAAGAACCGATTCCAGATTAGCGGCTTGCGACCGGGCGAAGCACACGATCTCGCACTGTTGTTGCGCGCCGGCGCTTTGGCTGCACCGGTCTTCAAGATAGACGAACGTACCATCGGACCGAGCCTCGGGCAGGACAATATCGATCGCGGTTTCAATGCGATCAGAATTGGTTTTCTGTCGGTCATACTGTTCATGGTCGTGTACTACCGTACGTTCGGACTCATCGCGAATATCGCTCTGTTATCGAACGTCGTTTTTATTGTCGCAATGCTGTCTTTATTGCAGGCCTCTCTGACCCTGCCGGGTATCGCCGGTATCGTACTGACCATCGGCATGGCGGTGGATGCCAACGTGCTTATTTTCGAGCGTATACGAGAGGAATTGGCGGCCGGGGCGGCGCCTCAGACAGCGATCAACTCAGGTTACGAGAAAGCCTTCTCGTCCATCGCTGATGCAAACATAACGACTCTGATTGCAGCCGTCGTTTTGTTCGGTATTGGAACTGGTTCAATCAAAGGCTTCGCGATTACTCTCATGCTCGGCATCATTACATCGATGTTCACCGCCATTGTCGGAACACGAGCTATCGTCAATCTATTTTACGGCGGGCGCAAGCTCACGTCGGTGCCGGTCTAGGAAGTCAAATCATGCGCATGATCAAAGATAAAACCAGCATAGACTTTCTCGGTCCGACACGCCGGAAAACGGCTATGGCAATATCCGGATTGTTCATTATTGCGTCCTTGATTTCGCTCGCGACTCGTGGCCTCGAATTCGGCATCGACTTTACTGGCGGCATATTGCTCGAAGTGGGCTATGAGGAGGCTGCAGATCTCGACGCTATTCGCGCCAATCTGGTCATCGAGGGATATTCGAACGCCCAGGTACAGCGCTTCGGTTCCGAGAATGTCGTCCTCGTGCGCTTGCCACCGCAAGAGGGCAACGTTGACGAGATACGCGAACGGCTGCAGCACTCACTTCAAGACGGTGATGAGAAAACCGTTCTGCGTCGTGTTGAGTTCGTTAGCCCACAAGTCGGTAGCGAACTCGCGGAACGTGGTGCATTGGCGATGATCGTCGCTTTGATGTTGATCTTCCTGTACGTCATGGTTCGCTTCCAGTGGAAATTTTCGCTGGGGGCCGTTGCCGCGCTGGCTCACGACGCGATCATAACCGTGGGTTTCTTCTCAATTTTCGGCTGGCCATTTGATTTGACGGTGGTTGCGGCGGTTCTCGCCGTAATCGGTTATTCGCTGAACGACACAGTTGTCGTATTCGATAGAATACGTGAAAATTTTCTCACGCTCCGCGGCAAGGCTGGCGAGGAAGCCATGAATATTTCCATCAACGAAATGTTGGCGCGAACAATCATAACGGGCCTTACCACTTTGCTGGTACTGGTGGCTCTGCTCACACTCGGCGGCGAATCTATCGCGCCATTCTCAATCGCGCTGATCATCGGAATTGTCGTCGGTACCTATTCATCGACTTACATAGCGAGTGCGATCGCATTGATGCTCGATATCAATCCACAGGATTTGATCGAGCCGATCAAAGACGCATCGTTACTCGATGACCTGCCGTAACGATATTAGGTCAGAATGGCTTTGATCTCTTTGGCGCAGAGTTTGGCGAGACCTTTATAGATTCTTGGCGTACCGGCCAGCACATGGCCGGTTACCATGTGGTTCTCACCGCCATCGAGCGCGCTGATAATGCCACCGGCTTCGCGAAGGATCAGAGTACCGGCGGCCAGGTCCCAGGGCTGCAAGCCGGTTTCCCAGAACGCATCCAGACGGCCGCAAGCAACGTAACACAAGTCCAGTGCGGCGGCGCCGGGGCGGCGAACGCCCGAGGTGTTCTTCACAACCTTGCCAAGCATCGACAGGTAGGGACTCATCTCGCGGTCGGCCTGACGGACAGGGAAGCCCGTTCCGACTAATGCCCGGTCAAGGTCCTTGATGCCGCTGACACGAATTTTGTGTTCGTCCAATTGCGCGCCCTGACCGCGAGATGCAGTGAAAAGTTCTTCCCGCATCGGATCATAAACAACGGCGTGCTCCAGACGGCCATTGATCTGCAGCCCAATCGAAACGGCGAACACCGGAAAACCGTGCAGGTAATTCGTTGTTCCATCCAGCGGATCGATGATCCACACATGATCCGAATCGCCTTGCGCACCAGACTCTTCAGCCAGAATCGCATGGTCCGGGTAATGTTTGTGGATGACATCGATGATGGCGCGCTCAGCGGCAATATCCGCCGAACTAACAAAATCGCTATGGCCTTTCATTTCAACAGTGAGTTTGTCGCGCTTGTTGAAATTTCTTCCAAGTACGGCACCGGCGCGGCGCGCCGCCATTACCGCGACGTTAAGTAGTGCGTGCATATCGATTCCGTCAATGTCAAAGAACTGGGCGAATACGGCGACATTGTTGTCAGCCCAGGCCGCCGGGGCGGTAGAATACCGGACTTTTAGTGAGCTGTCCCGAAGAAGATGACCGTACGAATCGTGCTCGTAGGAACCACACATCCCGGAAATATCGGCGCTGTCGCGCGTGCGATGAAGAATATGGGCCTGAGTGATCTGGCGCTCGTGAATCCCAGGCATTTCCCGCACGACGAGGCTATCGCCCGTGCATCGGGGGCGACCGACATACTGGATACCGCCATGGTTGTTTCCTCCCTCGCCGAAGCGCTAACGGACTGCGTCTATGTGGCGGGTGCCAGTGCACGCCCGCGAACTCTCGGGTGGCCCACCATGGGTCCGCGGGATTGTGCCGAGCGCATGATGCTGGAAGGGAAAAAGGGCAAGGTCGCCGCTGTATTTGGCCCCGAGAAAACCGGTCTGCATAACGATGATCTCGATCTTTGCCACACATTGCTCACGATTCCGACCAACCCGGATTTCAGTTCTCTGAATCTCGCTATGGCCGTGCAGGTCGTGACGTATGAGTTGCGAGTGGCGAGCACGCTGGACGGTGGCCCGGGGTTCGAAAGTGAAGCACCGCCCGCGACTGGCGAGGAGATGGAACATTTTTACCGACATCTTGAAAAGGTCTTCGCGGAGGTAAAGTTTCTGGACCCGGAGAATCCGCGCTTCCTGATGCGACGTATGCGCCGCATGTTCATAAGAGCACGACCCGACGTGAATGAAGTCAACATCTTGCGTGGATTTCTGACGGCGATCGAGCGCACCAGAGGGCCCCGCTAGTGCCGGGTAGTAGCGATTTTGTCTATATGGACTATGCCGCCACGACGCCGCTGAATTCGCTGGTGGCCGAACGAATGCGGACCGTTCAAAATACCGCCTGTTTCAACCCCGCATCCAATCATATTGCGGGCCGACGGAGTGCGCAGGTAGTCATGCAAGCGGCACCCGAGTTGGGCTTGCTGCTGAACGTTTCTCCTGACTCTCTGCTCTGGACGTCCG
>JALHUQ010000366.1 GCA_022866645.1 Woeseiaceae bacterium
GGAACGCGGCCGCCCGCTGTTCAAGCATTCGGGCGAGGCGGGGAATGGCTGCTGGCGGAAATTGCAGGGCTATCGCCGAGTCCTCGTAAAAGCGATCCCCGCTCGCAGCTTTCATGTTGTGTTCCACAGTCCTGAGGACGTCGGCGGCGACGATACAGGCATGCTGGATCGAGGCCTCATTGGCCCCACCCCTGGTGAAGCGACGCGAGAGCGCCTCGATCAGGCCGTCTTCCCGCATGCGGGCGGCACCGGCATGGATCAACTCATCGAGAATGATGCCCGGGTAGATGTCGCCGCTGTACTCACGGACCAGCTCGGCGAAGGAGGGTCGGTCGCCGTCTGGCTTCAAAGGCAAGGGGTTGCCGTTCGAGTCCGTGAAATCGGGGCTCTCGAACCAGCCGGTCAACACCCGCGCCAGACGGTGGCGCTGATACTCCTTTTCCGTATCGGTCGCGCCAAGCGTGCCAGCGGTACCGCCAAGAATTTCACTGACAGCATGACGATGAATGCCCGTCGCGGCAGAGATCCTGGAGAAGCTCGGGTCCTTGCCCTGCTCGTTCAATACATCGATAGCGGCCTGCACGAACGCTGCCTCAGCCCAGCGAGTGAATTCGTGGGCGGTGATGCCTTGGCGTAGCGAAAGTCGCGCCATAGGGGCCAAGGCCTTTGCAACGCTCGTTCGGATCGTTTTTCTATGCACGAAATTCTTCTTGTCCAACTGAGCTAAGCGTGTTGCCGGCGCATGGCCATGACGTTGAGGGCGAGGGAACTCAGCTATCACTGAATGTATGGTTGGCCTGTCGAGTATCACTTACCAAATGCCAAGTAACTAGGACGTAGGAACCTATGTTTGAATAATTAGGTGAAACAGCCAAATATCGGTGCATACGGAAATTCGATGCCGTGACAGTATGAGTTTCGGTCCCACGTAGAGGCTATCTAATGAAAACTGCGATCGAGGAAGGGGCATGGCAGCGTTGTGATTATGAGAAGTTAGATCTGCTCGTCAGCAGATTTTTCAGAATACTTCGCGTATGCGGTGTGCAAGAAGACGAATTAACAGAGTCTTTTAGGAAAGTGCTAGAGGCTAAGCCAGAGATCAGTTTGGCGAGAGAGATCAACGCGCCGGCCGATCTTCACTTGGCCAGCACCGACCTGGTCTTCTGTTGGCGAAGATCCCTGCCATTCATTGATTCAAAGGGCAGGGCAAAGAAGCTGCACGTATCCGGTTCAGAGGATTCGTTCGATGAGCTTGTTCGTCGAGCTGCTCCTCAGATTGATGCTTCGATGGTGTTGTCTTATTTGAAGCAGTTAGGTGCCGTACAGCAAGACGATAATGGCTATGTCGTGCTGTCATCCGATTCCGTGCTGGCATGTTCAGCAGGTCAGTCGAAAGCGATCTCCAGATCAACCGTATTGACGCACATCCAGGCTTTCCTGAGTTCTGTTGAGTACAACTTGCTAGATCGTTACGGGCCAAGGTCGCCCAGGTTTGAGCGGGCGTGTTACGGAAAGATTCCTGGTCGCCTAGTTCCGATTCTCGAGCGACTGATCGAGGTTCGGGGCCAGAACTTCATTGACTCAATTGACGAGTGGCTGGCTAGGCACTCGACGAGCGAAGATGACGTTCAGGCAGTGTGGCTTGCGGGCGCGGGGGCGTACGTCTTTGCACATCCTTCTAATATTTTCGAAGCGATAGACTAACGATGCGACTTGCAGATACAGAATTGTTGTAAATTTTCAATAACAATAAGTTAAGACCCATACTTAACACCTTTACTTAAGATAGCCGAGAATCTCCGCCGTCAAACCGACGGATTTGGGAAAAATAAGTCAAAAAAACCCGCGGCCGTAGGCTAATCTCTCGACTTATTGTCGAATGAGCCTAGATTAAGTTATGTCGGGGACGTATGATGTTAAACGGGGGCTGTTAGCAGCTTTCCGATCGTTGATGACTCCGCTGGTTCGGATTCTTCTGAGGAATGGCATTTCTTTCAGAGAGTTCGCGGAGGTTGTTAAGGACGTTTTTGTAGCGGTGTGCGCGCGCGATCTGGTCATTCCGGGGAGGCGCTTGAGCATCTCGCGCATAGCGATCGTTACCGGACTTACGCGGAAGGAAGTGTCGGCGATTGTTCGTGACGATGAACTACGAAGAAAGGCGCTCGAGACGAACGCCAATCGCGCCGCAAAGATTTTGGAGGCTTGGCATTCGGATACGCGGTTTCTTGGGCCGTATGGATTCCCAAGAGACCTGTTGATTGAAGGGGACGACCCAAGCGGGACCTTTTCAGACCTGGTTCGAGAGAACAGTGGCGATATGCCGGTGCGCGCAATGCTCGACGAGTTGTCGCGAGTAGGCGCATCGCGGGTTCTTGAAGGCGGTGAGATCGTTCGTGTGCTGAAACGGACCTACATACCGACAGAGATGACGCCCGAGATGATTCAGATCTTCTCGCAGGCAGTGCGTCGTTACATCGAGACGGTTGACTACAACCTGTCGCTTGAGGACACCAAAGGCCGCCGTTTCGATCGTGGTGTTTATCCGGATCCCGGTTTGCGGGTTATTGATTTGCCGGCCTATCAACAGGAAGTACGCGAGTACTTGGAAACGGTGATCGCGGAGATTGACTACAAGACGTCCGCCTACCAGCGCCCGGACGATCAGGACAGTGAGAGGACCACCAGTATCGGTGTCGGAATTTACTTCTATCACGACGAAGTCGAAGACAAACGTTCATTGGTCGAATTACTTGGGAAGTCGGGCATCGACGATATGAGCGAGATCTAGGTTTCTGGAGTTCTGATCTAGGGCTTTGAGAAATCAAATAAAAAGCACTTGGGGATTTTTGGAGTCATAAAGATGATTAGTGAAGGCAGAAGTCTTGTGGCCGCCGCGATTGCTACTGTGTTCCTCGTAGCTCCGGCACAGAGTCCCCTCGCAAGTACGTCTGGGGCGGCGTATTCAAGGTTATCGATTGAGACGTCTGCAA
>JALHUQ010000367.1 GCA_022866645.1 Woeseiaceae bacterium
GCTCCGAAGCGCCGAAAGGCGTGTCGTCTATGTCCTGTCGCTCGGTATTATCCCAGTCCCGATAGCCGGTCACCGATGTCAGTGTGTAATTGTCGAAATCCCAGTCAAGTTGCACGGTAAGCGCATTGCCTTGGTTCTCGGTACGTTGCACGGCATTGGACGCCGTTGTCCTCGTTGCGGCGCCATCGATGATTCCGCCACCCAAGAGGAATGCGTCCGCCTGGATGCCACCGTCATCCACGATCACGACCTCAGAGCAGCAAAGATCATCAGTTTCGTAATGTTCGGCGATTACGCGTACGGCTACTGCATCGCTCGGCGCGAAATCCAGCATGCCTCTGACGCCCCATCGATCATAGCCGTAAATGTCCTCTCCATTGAATGCGTTCTTTACGAAACCATCGAAATTACCGTAGGTCGCATTAAGCCTATACTGGACTTTGTCCGAAATCGGGCCCGAGACGGAGCCCTTCACGCGCAGTTCGTTATCCTCATAATAGGAGACCTCCGCACCGCCCTCGAATTCTTCGGTCGGTCCTTTCGAAATGATATTGATCAATCCCGACGATGCATTCTTGCCGAACAGGGTTCCCTGTGGGCCGCGCAGGACCTCGACACGTTCGAGGTCATAGAGTTCTGCAAAAGCCTGCCCCTGACGTGCGAGCACTACGCCGTCCACCACGGTGGAAACGCCGGGCTCAGCGCCCACTGCGAACGAAATCGTACCAACGCCGCGCAGCGACAGGTTCGAGTTGCGGTTGGTTCCGCCCTTTCCATACGATAGCGACGGTACGAGTGCCTGAATACCCTCAAGCGTTGTGAAACCGGCAGAGTCGATTGTGCTGCCGCTGACAGCGGTAACCGCGACCGGAACAGTGCCGATGTTCTCTTCACGCTTTGTCGCAGTCACAATGATCTCTTCGATGATCGATTGTGCATAAGCCGGCATTGCGATGCTCATTCCGGCAGTGGTCACAGCCGCAAGTATCCAAATGCTGAATATTTTGGTTAGTAATTTCATAGCGTAGCTCCCCATTGGTAAATTCAGTTATCACTCAAGCAAGGGGTGGCAAAGAGACCGTATCAGCGACTGCCCGCCCTGTTTGTGAGACTTATGTCTTATATAAGATAGGAGTGCCAAAGTCCAGCAGTTTGTAGTCATGCCGTGCCGGCCGCCAGGGCATCAATTCAGAGTGGCTTCAAATGCAGAATCGATCTGCTTCTCACAGGCGGTGACCGCCTGGTCCAGCTTGTTTAGCCATACGTCGCCGTAGGCCGCCGTGTACCAGGTGCGCACACCTTGCGCAGCACTGCGGAACATCAATTTCTCATCGGGAGTAGGTACATAGATCGACCCGCCGCCATTCTCGAACTCGGCATAGGCTTCGATTTCCCGGCGCTTGACAATGCCGCGGGTAACGGTCTTCAGCTCCTGAAAACCATCGTAAATGATACGCTGAATGTCTCTTGGCAACTCCTGCCAGCTGGCCTCAGAAAACCACCACAAGCCGCCCATGTAACTGTGGCCGTCGAGCGTGATGTATTTTATTTGTTCGTCCAACTTCATGCCGACAATGTCCTGAATTCCATTCTTCGTGCCGTCGACAACGCCTGTCGCCAGCGCCGTGTACACCTCGGCCCATACCACTGGCGTCGGGTTGCCGCCGAACTGCCGAACCAGCTCCTGCTGCACCGGCGCAGAAATAGTTCGAAACTTTCGATTCTTGATATCGTCCGGAGTGCGAATCTGGAAGTTGGTCGAAGCAAAGTTGCGCCAACCCCCGGTGTTGGAAACCGTCATCAGGCGAATATTGAGATCTGCATCGAGGATAGCCCCGCGGAGCTCGCCCATCATTGATCCGTCCAGCACGCATTCGGCGACGGCGTTATCGCGAAAAACATACGGCAAATCGAGAACCTGAGCGGGCCCGAAGATGCTGCCCATGCCACCTGTCGTGATCATGAACGCCTGCAGTACGCCGGTCTGCATGCCCTCTACGCACTCTGGCTCGCTTGCACAGAACTGGCCGGACGCATAGACCTCGACCTCTGCGCGGCCATTGCTTCGACTTTCGACGAACTGCTTGAAAACGAGCGCACCATCGTAGTCTTCGTCTTCGGGTGATCCGAGGATGGAAACCCGGATGGTGTACTCGGCGTTTGAATCGTGAGTCGAGACTACGGTACCGCCGACCGAAGCGAAAAAGATGGCCGCAAATATCGATAGCAATACTTGTCGTCTGGTCACAGGATTTTTCACCTATGCGTAACCAAGCAATCGAGGCAGAGTCAGCGACAGTGCCGGAAAGTAAGTAATTAGAAAAATCACAGCAACCTCTACGGCGAGAAATGGCAACAGTTCCCGCGCGATGACCTCTATGCGTTCACCCGACACAGAAGCAGCGACAAATAATACCAGGCCCAATGGTGGTGTCGCGAGGCCAACCGTCACATTGACACACATGACAACCGCGAAATGGATCGGATCGACGCCCATAGCCACGAACAACGGTCCGAGCACCGGACCAAGGATCAGAATAGCGGGTCCCGCGTCAAGGAACATGCCGACAATGAGTAGGAACAGGTTGGCCAGGAACAGCAGAACGTAAACGTTGTCACTCGCTTCCGTCATGCCGGTCGAGACCATACCCGCCAGACCCGATACCGTGATGATCCACGCGAACACTACCGACGCGCCTACGAGCAGCAATATGACGCCGGATTGCAGGGCCGCATCGATGAAGATACCCGGCAACTCCTTGAGCTGCAGCGTGCGCGTCAGGAACAAAGTGACGATCAGCGCATAAAGGACGGCAACGGCCGCGGCCTCAGTTGGCGTAAAAGCACCTGCGAGTATGCCGCCGAGAAGGATAACCGGAGTCATGAGCGCCAGCGCGGTTTTACGCAACGACTGGCCACGTTCGCGCCAGGTCGCCTTGTGTCCGGCAACCGGATAGTTGCGCTTTTTGGAGATAAAGTTGGTCGCGAACATGAGGCCAGCCGAAATTAGCAGGCCCGGGACTATTCCGGCAGCGAAAAGACCGGCTACGGAAACGTTCATAATGAATGCATACAGGATCATAATGCCCGACGGTGGAATTATCGGCCCGATGACCGACGATGCTGCTGTAATCGCGGCCGCGAATGATCGTGAATAGCCGTTTCGTTCCATCGCTGGAATGAAGATCTTGCCAAGAGCTGAACAATCGGCGACCGCGGAACCGGACAGTCCGGCGAACAACACTGAAGAAAGAATGTTGACCTGCGCCAGCCCGCCGCGAACGTGACCGATCATCGATTGACTGAAGTTAACGATGGAGTGTGTGATGCCACCGGAGTTCATGAGCTGGCCGGCGAGAATAAAAA
>JALHUQ010000053.1 GCA_022866645.1 Woeseiaceae bacterium
CGCATCTGATCTTCGAAGGTACCTTGGATCGTTACCCCGGATTGAAAATAGTAGCGGCGCACGGCGGTGGCTTTCTGCCGGCCTATATCGGCCGATCGGATCATTGCCACAGCAGCGACGACCGCGGCTGCCGGGGAGAGGAGCAGAAAAGTCCGAGTGAATATCTCAAGCAGATCTACTTCGATTCACTGGTCTATCGGACCAGGAATCTGGAAAACCTGATTGATGAGGCGGGCGTCAGCCAGATAGTACTGGGTACTGATTACCCGTACGGAATGCAAAATCGCAATGCGGTCGCGCACATATTGAGCGTGCCGAACCTGACCGACGACCAACGAGAGGCCATACTCGGCGGAACGCTTGCCAGACTTCTTAAACTAACGCTGCCTGATGCGCTGACGTCGTAGCCCGAGGTTTGCTAGAAACCGCACTCTTTACCCATTTTTGAAATGGTGCAAACGGCCTCATCTCCGGACGAGTCCGTTCGTCCGTTTATTGCCGTCTGGCGGTAATCCCAATGCGTCGCAGCGCGCTGCAGAATCTCGCGCAAATCCGCATCCAGCAGGTAGCCCTGGTCAATAAGTCTTATGGCCGCTTCTGCGACCAGGCCCAGATACTGGTCCCGGCTGGAATACCGCTCCGCGATCGACGGCCGTGGATCACCACTGGCTTCCCGCTCCGCCCGTGTTGTCGCAAAGGGAATGTAGGATCCTGACATGTGAGCGACTTCATCCACTGGGCCGAAGTTGGCGTTGTACAAATTCCAGCCTGTGTAGGTTCCCAGGGGCACCACGATTTCCGGCATCCTCAGTCCGCCCGTTTCGTTGCCGTCCGCATCGACCTGCGGAACCAGTATTGGAAATGCGGGACCCACTTCCGGCGGCTGTTTGCTGATGATCCCCTTGCTTGCGAAGTCAGGCCCATAGTCGACGCGGTAGGCTTTGTGCGGCCGGGTTGGAAAACCAACGCCCGGCAATTCCGGAAACTTCACGGCAGCCAGATCGACCAGTGTCCCGTTGTCAATTCTCGGGTAACGGCTTGGCGGTGGAGGCGTGCCGTCCGTAATCCAGTGATTCATTGCCAGCAGCAACGACCTCATCATCCAGGAGTAGTCGTTGGGATTGTCTAATTGCTGCCCGTTGCCCTGCCGCGGGGGAAATTTCTCAGGCAGGTGCTGGCCACCGGCAAACTGATAGATCCGCGTGTTGTCGAGCATCGCGGCGTCCTGCTTGCCGTCTATCGTGGTATGCAGCAGTGAGGCAGCTCTGCCCCAGTACTCATACGATGAAAAGGTCTGGAAAAACTTCGGCATAAACGCGGGCTCTATGCCGGCGAGCAGACCACCCGTCTGACCGGTCAAGGGGTCTGTCTGGGCCACATCGGTAAACGGAAAGATATCGGTAGGGTAGAAGAAGTTCAGAAAGGCATGTGCATCCCTCGAGGCCTGTCCAAATCGAAGGTTGAAGCTGCCCCGGCCGGCGCCCGCAATCTGCGCGATGACGCCGTCGAAAACCTTGCGCTGCTTTTCGTCCGCGTTAAAGCCTTCATATACAAAGCTGCGCAGGAGTCGGCCGGGCTGAGAAAGACCGAAGCCTATCGCCCGCTCGATTGCGCCGTGTGGAATCGACAGAGCTTCGGCAGACTCGTACTTGAGCATCGCAACGGCATCGCGGATCGCCGCGGGTCCCAGTCCGATAATTGTCGGGTTGTGAACCTTGTAGACCACTTCGTAAATCCGCTGTGGCTCGAAGCCCGACGCCAGGTATACGCGGGTCAGGTCGGGCACAACTTCGCCTTCCTCAAGTCTCGCAAATGCCCACTGATCCCTGGGAATGACCTGCCGCGCTGCTTCCACGGTGTCCCGGACGGTCAGAACATTCTCCGCACTATCCGGATCCGAGACCGGGTAGGCGATATGGTTCCGATCGCCAAGTGTGAAATCTGACATTGCTTCGGTCAGCACAAAGTCGCTGCGCGCCAGTCCCTCGATTGGGAACCCGTCGTCCACCGTGGCCGGAAGATACGCGCGCAGGTTCTCTCCGTTCATCGGCACGTCGGATTGCCAGCCGACCCACAGCAGCGTAAAGCCGTTTTGCATCAGGAAGCCGTCGCCCAGGTTGGCGACGCTTTTGGGATCCGGCTCGTCCCATTTTCGGCCTTCGGCCGCCGCGTGGTTGAAGAAGGTCAACAATCTCTTGCTGCCGCGGTTCGATACACCGAACAACAGCGTGCCGTTACCGCGCTGAATATTTTTCGGCTTGAGCAGATAAAAGTCGGCAGAGAACTCAACTCTACCTGCCGCACTTAGCGGGGCATGGTTGATGTCAACGATTATCTGGTTGGCGGCATTATCCGGATCGACCGAAAAATAGATCTTGCCGGCGAGCTTTTCGTAAGCTCCGGCGAGCCCATAGCGTATGTCGCCGGGCAGGTCGCCGCGCGAATCCACCTGAATACGAGTTACTTCGGCGGATGCGACCGATACACAAAATATCAGGACGGCCATGAGTACCGCGCGGCAACGCGAGGGCGTGACACTATGGGCTTTGTCGTTGTGCATTTTTTTCCTCAGAGTTTGAATACCGTTCCGCATATCATCAGGTCAGGGCAATATCATTGGCAATCCAATCTTGCCCGTCATTAAGATTACGGCCAATCCACGGACCATGCGCACGATGTCCGAACATATCGATGTGGACGTCACGGGAATACTCACGCGTGAACTGACGATGGATCAGGCTGGCGACAAGCTTATCGAAATGGTAATCAAGACGTCTAACGGCCGGATGACCGCGGCGGAGGCTCTGGGTCATAAGGAATTCGTCATGACCAAGCTATATCGTAGCGCTTAAGTGTGCGGCTGCATTGTCAGCCGTCATGTCC
>JALHUQ010000368.1 GCA_022866645.1 Woeseiaceae bacterium
CATACTGCTTGCGCCGTACCTCGGCGATAATAAGCTGGCCGAAGAAATCGATGCGAACGGCGGCCTCGCCGCGTGGTCCGGCGAAGGAGCCGGGTTTAAAGATTACGAAATTGGAGCGTGGACTTGGCTGCAGAGTGCGGCCAATGGCCGCTCCGGCACGTCTGTCATTCTGGGGTACGGCGAATCGGACACCAATGCAAAGACTCACGCCGTTCTCGCCGATGCACTAAACCCCTCGAGCGTCTACACGCTCCCGGGCGGACACAAATGGACAACCTGGCGGCCGCTATGGAAAGAGATCGCCGCCGATCTGAACTTCTGAGGTGCCTAGACGGCACGGGCCCTCTCCCGTTTGCCACATTGACGTCTAACTTCGCAGTCACTTCGATGAACTGTGGTAAACGTGTGTTCAACGCACTGTCGACGTGGTCATTGCCGCTCGCACAGCTGATTTCCTCGAGCGACACGGTTTCAATAACCCGTTGGCATCGGTAGAGTATGAATAACTACTTGAAGAACAGCGAACAAGCACTTCGAAGACTGAGACCGATTCAGAATGTGAATACTCGAGTGTTCCAAACCATGCGGAAGCTCGGGGACGACCATAGTCCCGCCTCACGTTGCCGATTGGTCGATCGTCGAATTGCAAACTCCTAGAAGGTTCGACATTAAGGCGTGAAAAAGCAAATGATGATGCAAATGATCCGACACGCCGCCAGGAGATCTGGGTTAGCGCTGATGGTCATGGCAACCCTGCCTGGCGTGGCGCTTGCGGCACAAGATGAGGATAGCTCCCCGGACGACGAGGTCATCGATGAGATCACGGTATTGGGCGAACGCGTCACTGGAGATCCACCACTCGGCTTTGCGCTGGACGAGGAAGCGCTAGCCCGGATGCCAGGAACGCAGAATGACCCAATCAGAGCGGTTGTCACACTTCCTGGCGTGCTGACTAACAATGATTTCGATACCGGCGTGGCGCTCCGAGGAACACGGCCCGACGACAACCGCTACTATTTGGACTTTCTGCCAACAGGCTATTTGTTTCACATCACCGGCCTAAGCGTCGTCGACGGCGACATGGTCGCACGGCTTCAGCTACTGTCAGCGGGATTCGGCGTTACATACCAGGGCGTCATCGGCGGGATAATCGCCGCGAATACTAGGGATCCGGCCGCAGATAAAGCGGGTGGAGTCATTGACATCAGCATAATTGATGCTGGTCTACTGGTAGAAGGACCCCTGACCGATCGACAGCGCGCCGCGGCCTCCGCCCGCGTCAGTTACTACGACTTGGTTGTTGGCAACTTGGTAGAGAAACGGCAGGAGAAAGACGAGCAAGGGCTCGACATAATTCAGTTACCAAGATACACGGACTATCGCGTGCGTTACCAAGTAGACGTAGGTGCGCGTGGCACGCTCGATTTTCTGCTCGATGGCGCACCCGATGATGTGCAATTCAATCTTGATGATAGCGCACCCAATGCTGTACTGGACCCGGCGCGGGCAGGCAGCTACCGCTTAGATATCGCTTACGATCGCCAGGGTCTGGTTTACTCGCAACCTCACGATGCCGGGCATCTCAGATTGGGCATCGGGAAGATACAGAGCGACGTCAGCGGACAGTTCGGTGACGTCGGGAGGACCGAAAATCAAGTCGATGAAACTGTTTTCAGACTGCTTAACCGG
>JALHUQ010000054.1 GCA_022866645.1 Woeseiaceae bacterium
AACCAGAGTTCGTTCATGCGTTCTCAGGTAACCGCTCTGGCCTACGATCTCGCCGATCGCATGCGAGCAAATGTTCCGGGCGCTAACGCCAATGCCTACAACCCGGCAAACGCTGCCGTTGTCAGCGCATGCACGACAACTGCGGGCTGTACGCAGCAGCAGTTGGCGCAAAACGATCTCGCCGAATGGAACGCGGCGATTACCACGTATCTTCCAATGTCGGCGGGCTGGGTTTGCATCGATAGTACGCCTGACGATGGTACGTACGATGGTGTGACAGTTGTTCCGCAGTGCGACGGCAACGGAACTCAATTTACGATAAAAATATGGTGGGACGACAACCGCGATGGCGCCATCAATTTGACTGCAGTCAATACCGAACGTTTCTCGATCACTTACCAGTTGTAATGATGAATACCAAACGACAAAGAAAAACTGCGCGACGCCAAGCTGGCATCTCATTGATCGAGATCATGATCGCCATGATGTTAGGTCTGCTGCTGATGGGCGGTGTCATGCAGGTGTTCGCGTCATCCCGTCAATCCTACCGCGTGCACGATGCTGTATCGCGAATGCAGGAAAGCGGTCGAATGGCGCTTGAGGTCATTTCCCGTGATACGCGCATGGCCGATTTTTGGGGCTGCTTGAGCGACACCGCAAAAGTCGTGAACAATCTGGACGGTGCGGGTGTTGGCTTTATCGATTTCACGGCGGGAGGCGTCGCCGGTACCGAGGGCGCCGCTGGAGCTCCGGACACGCTGGTTCTGAGCGGTGGTGTTAATTCCGGCATAACGATTGAACCGCCGTACGGTCCGCAAGCGTCTGCAAATCTGAAAGTCGCCGCAGGCAACGGACTGGCGCAAAACGATATCGTATTCGTTAGCGACTGCGGCAACGGGGACATTTTTCAAATCTCGAATGCCAACCCGAACGGAGCCGGCACGGTTGTCCACAACACTGGCAGCGGTTCACCCGGCAACTACAACGCGACAAATCCGGGTTGCCCTGGTGCGAACGCGCATTGCCTTTCGAAGGTTTATGGTGGCGACGCGAGTATTTTTGCGGTGCAGCAGATTGTGTACACCATCGGACCCGGTTCCGAAGGCCAGCCGGCTCTGTTTCGAAACGGCCAGGAATTAATGGATGGCATCGAGGATCTGCAAATCCTGTACGGAGAGGACACTGACGGCTCTGGTGTCGCTAACTACTATGTCCCGGCTGATCAGGTCGTGGACATGCAGAACGTTATTAGCGTGCGCTTCGCAATCGTTGCGCGATCCTATGACGACAATCTGACCGGCGGCCCTGCACAGAACTTCGTTGTGCTTGGCGCCAACGCTGTGGCACCCGATAACCGGTTGCGGCAGGTCTATACGAGCACAGTGACAGTACGGAACCGCTTATGAAAAACGAAACAACAGATTTGAAGCGAAACATAACTTCTTTCGCAAACGCGGCTGCAAGCCGGAGCCGGCAGGGTGGGGCTGTATTGGCTGTGAGTCTGATCTTGCTGTTGGTCGTCACAATGCTCGCGGTCGCCAGCATGCAGGGCACTCTGCTGGAAGAAAAAATGGCCGGCAATTCACTGGACCGCAATCTGGCGTTTCAGTCCGCGGAGTCGGGCGTGCGCGAGGCTGAAGTATTTATCGAGGGCATAGCGAGCCTGGGCGGCTTTACCGGTACTGCGGGTAAGTTCGGCCGGACGAATGCTGAGCCGGATTATGCCGCCGCGACAACCTGGACTGATACGAGCCTGCATGTAGATGCAACGACGGCATACGGCGCGTACCAGCCGCCGCAGTACTTCCTAAAGCACTTCACGACGGTGATCGGCACGGAAGGCGCACTGAACCTGTCCGGCTACGGCGACAACAAGGGTACGGGCGATGTCACGATTTTCAAGATAACGGCTCGTGGAACCGGCGGCAATTCCGATTCCGCAGAAGTAATGCTGCGCACCTACTACGGGCGCATTTTCTAGCTCCTTACTACGGCTAATCGCGATGAGTACAAATATGAAACAGACATCTATCAGAACGGCAGGAATTGCCGCTGTAATGAGCTATGTATTATTGAGTCCACTCGCGGCGCAGGCAGCGCCGGGGACACTATCCGACTCACCGCTCTTTCTCAGTAATTCAGTCGAACCCAACATACTGTTCATGATTGATGACTCGGGCAGTATGGATTGGGGTCTCATGACTGTTGAGAACAACGGAATAATGAGGCTGGGCTGCGATTACTACTATGCCCAGCCCGCCCCCGATAACGACTATTTCTGGACCGTTGCGACGGAGGAGTCGCTGCAAAGTAGAGGCATTGCGGCACCCTATGGTGGTGTCTGGCGCGCCTGGAACAGTGACTACAATCGACTCTATTACGATCCGAGTATTACCTATACGCCATGGCCGGGGGAGGACATCAACGGCAACCTCTACACGGATGCGAATCCGGCAGCTGCACCCTATAACCCCTATACGCCAACCGCTGGCTCGCAAAACGTGACGGCAACAACATCCTACCCGACCGATTACTGCGCTGGTGGCGGCGGTAGCTTCACGGTGAACAATTTTTATCCGGCTCGCTACAACGTCTGGAAAGACACTGACGCGGATGGCAATGTGGATGCTTCCGATGCCCACGTACTCGTCGAAATTCGATCCAGTACGCCATTGTATACCGGCGACATAAATCGACGAGACTGTGCCGCGGCCCCGGTGTGTACTTACGC
>JALHUQ010000369.1 GCA_022866645.1 Woeseiaceae bacterium
CGTGATTACCCCCAACTCGCCAGCAGGATCCGGAAATGAATATTTCAAGAATTAGCGATAACTACGCGGTCGCAGCCCAAATACTCCCGATGGAAGTGGCCGCAATCGCAGAACAAGGGTTTGTCGCCATTATTTGCAATCGACCGGACGGCGAAGAGCCGGGGCAACCGACCAGCGCGGAAATAGCCGCGGAGTGCGTAAAGGCAGGTCTCGCCTTTCACCATATTCCGGTCTCAGGCATACCGATTTCGGAACGGGCTATTCTCGAACAACGTCGTTTGATTGACGAAAGCGGCGGACCGGTACTCGCCTACTGTCGCTCAGGGCAAAGATCGCTGATTATTTGGCAAGCGAGCGCCTGAACTTCCGCATGCCGGCGATCCATCGATCGTAGTCGCCGGTCTTGCGTTGAATATAGGTGGCGACCTGCGGGTGTGTAAGAATCATGAAGCGCCCTTCAAGGGCCTGGTCGACGATGATGTCCGCGACCACATCCGCTTGCAGGATACCGTCAACTTCATTGCCACCAAATCCACCTTCCGTCGCATTCGAGTCGTCTTCCATACCAATCATTCGGGTGGCAACTGCCTGCGGACAAACCACTGAAACCTTGATTCCGTCATCACCGTAATTGATCGCGAGTGACTCAGTGAAGCCGACAGATGCATGTTTCGTTGCCGAATACGCGGCATCACCTATCTGGCTCAGCAAACCGGCTGCCGAAGCGGTGTTAATGATGTAGCCGCCACCGCGTTGGAGCATCCGGGGAATGACGGCACGGGCAGCGTAAACCTGCGCCATAACGTTGACATTCCAGCAGGCGCTCCAGCGATCATCGATCGCATGCATTCCGCCCTCCGCCGAAACAGCTCCGCTTCGCCCGTCACCGAAACCGACGCCAGCATTCGAGATGAACATCTCGATCGGGCCAATAGTGCTCTCGACCTCTTCGACGAGAAGATTCAACGCCGACTCGTCGCTGACATCCAGTTGCCTCGCGACTCCACCAATTTCCGTGGCCACCTTCGCCGCAGCATCCGCTTCGATATCAGCGACGACGACCTTGGCTCCATCGCGCGCGAGCCGCCGGCACAGCGCGCGACCAATACCATGACCACCGCCGGTAACGACGGCAACGCTTATCATTTTAGATTCGGTCTTTAATGGTGAAGTACACCATCGCCAGCACCAGGCCCGGGTAGCGCAGCAAGGTTCCGCCAGGGAAGGTATGAATCGGCAGTTCGGCGAACACATCAAACCGGCCAGCGGTACCGGTGATTGCCTCCGCTATGACTTTGCCTGCGAATATTGCGGTTGATATGCCATGTCCGGAGTAGCCCTGCCCGAAAAAGACGTTCGGCGACAGGCGGCCCAGGTGCGGCAAGCGATTCACAGTAACGGATAGTGTGCCGCCCCAGCCATAGTCGATTGCAGCATCCTCAAGCTGAGGAAACAGGCTCAGCATATAAGGCCGCACAAATTTCTTGATGTCGCGAGGGAAGCCGGAGCGATAGTTTTCTCCGCCACCAAATAACAATCGATGATCGTCCGACATTCGGAAGTAGTTAACGACGAAGCGGGTGTCATGAACGCCGAAACGGCCGTTGATTAATGCTTTGGCACGCTCCTCGCCCAAGGGCTCAGTAGCAATCATGAAATTGTTGATCGGCATGATTTTGCCAGCGACGCGCGGCTCGAGCTTGCCGAGGTAACCATTGCACGCCAGAACCACAAATGGCGTCGTCACAGAGCCAGTCGCTGTTTCAACTTTCGCGGGATCGGTGTGCGAATACTTTCGCACGCGCGATCCTTCATAAATACGCACGCCCGCCTCTGTCGCGGCACGCGCCAGCCCCAGCGAGAAATTCAGGGGATGCAGCGCCAGCGCTTCTGAATCGAACAGCCCCTCCAGAAACTTGCCCGTGGCGACGCGCGCCTGGGTCTCCTCCGCATTGAGCGCCGCGCAGAACGGGTAGTCGTAGCGTTCCGCCAGGGCATCAGCCATTTCCTTGGCCCAGCCCAGATAACTCTTCTTGTGTACGCCGACCAATTGCCCGCGCTGCAGATCGCAAGCGATATGGTGCTTCTCAACGCGCTCACAAATTTCCTTTTTTGCCAACTCGGCGAATTCCCAAAGTTCTTTGGAACGCGACAGACCGAACGCTTTTTCTGCGTCCAGCACTTCCATGCGCTGGCCACTGCCTACCAAGCCGCCGCAGCGACCCGAGGCGCCGAAGCCGATACGTTCGGCTTCCAACAGAACGACGTCGAGCCCACGCTCTGCCAAATTAAGAGCCGCGGACAGTCCTGTGTAACCACCGCCGATAACACAAACATCCGCCTGACGATCGTCATCGAGGACAGGATAATTCCGCACACCGACCGCTGTGGCCGCGTAGTAGCTGTCAGGGTAGCCGTTCATATCGCTCATATTGATGACTCTGGTCGTATGGGGCTGCCGTCAAAAAAACGACTCAGCCGAAGCGCGGAGATATCAATGCCGGTTTCCTTTCCCGTCAGCATACCGGCGATTGCCTTGCCGGCGCCCGGTCCGATACCAAATCCGTGGCCGCTGAAGCCGGTGGCGACATGGAAGCCTCGCATGCGATCAACAGCGTCGATGACCGGTACAACATCGGGAGACGATTCGATCATGCCGGCCCAACTTTCTACGATGGGCGTGTCAGCAAGTTGTGGAAACATCGAGTCCAGATTTCGCCGTATGCCTTTGAGCACGGATGGCGTCGGACTCGGATTCAACACGCGCGTTTTTTCAAACGGCGAAGGCTGGTCCAACGCCCAAACCTTGGGCGTTGTCCATTCATCAACAAACTCGCGTCCGAAGGAAAGATTTACAAGCTTGAGTTCCTGCAGCAGTGCCGGAAGGAACTTGAAGAAATATCGAAATGACGCCGGCGTTACGGGATGCTCCAAAACGGACCCGTGCGCGACAGTGTAGCCGCCGTCTTCGCGACGTCGAATCCCAAGGCGATGATCAAAAATGTTGCCGTTCAGCACATTCTCGCAAGGCGCGGTTCGGGCAACCGTGCCACGAACTCGCAGCTGTGGTACGTCGATGCCCAAAGATCGGCAAAACATCGACGTCCAGGCACCCGCTGCGCACAATACCGTCGACGTTTTGATGGTGCCATGCTCTGTCACGACAGAAGAAACCGAGCCCGCCGCCGTTTCAACGCCGCGTACCGCACAACTGCTCAATATCGTCGCTCCGCTGCGTTCTGCTGCACGAGCTATCGCGGGTGTCGCCTTGTGTGGTTCAGCACGGCCGTCTGTCTCAGTGAACATCGCACCCGCCCAGTCGACTGCTGAACCCGGTACATATTTTTTTAGCTCCGTGCCATTAATCAGCCGCGTGCCGATGTCATAGTCTCGGGCGATATCCACCCATTTTTCGAACGATTGCAGCTCTTTGCTCGAATTCGCGGTGAAGAAACAGCCCCCGCGAGTGAATCCGACGTCCTCTCCGATCTCTTCGGCAAGCCCCTCCCAGATGCGCTGGCTCTCCAGCATCATGGGAATCTCACGCGTATCGCGGCCCTGAACTCGCACCCAGCCCCAGTTTCGACCGGACTGCTCGCCGGCTACATGGCCCTTTTCACAAAGCACAACACTGATGCCCTGTTTGGCGAGAAACCACGCCGTTGAAACGCCAACGATACCACCACCAATAATGACGATATCCGCCGCAGTTGGTAACTTTTCAGGCGGCGACAATGGCTTCGTCCAGGTCGCTGCGACGATGTTTTCGGAGGCTTGTCCAGTCATCCCGCTATGGTACAGTCTGCGACGGTTAAATTGACACGAAAAAGACCTATCGCAATGGATATTGGCATTCCCCTCCGCGAACTTGGAAGCTTTGATTCAACGGCACTTCGCGACGCTATTTTGCAGCAGGATGAGGCGGCCTGGCACGAGGATCAATATCGACAGGACCAGTACGAGGTGCATCGGCAAACCGAGTCCATAGTGCTGGTTTTCACTGACGGTGCGGGCTGGCCAAACAGTGAGGTTCGCAAAGAACCCGGCTGGGATCGATTGGCCGATGTCGCCGTACCGCTGATGCACCAGATCATCGACAAGCACTACCCGAAAGGCGGCACGATAATCCGCGCGATGGCGGCAAAATTGCTGGCCGGGGGTCGCATCGATCCTCACGTTGACAAACACCCGTCGTTTCATTGCGGTCACCGCATCCACGTTCCGATTACGGCGAACCCGCGGGTCCGATTCATGATCGACGGACGTCCCTATCAGTTCAAGGTCGGGGAAGTTTACGAGCTTAATAACCAGAAGCAGCACAGCGTGATGAATAAAGGTAGCGAGGATCGCATCACATTCATCTTCGACTATGTCCCACCGGGTCCTTTGGCGGTCGAACCCAAGCAGGGTCCGGCAAAAACTTGATCACTTTTAGAGAAGCACTGAAGTCGAAGGACTTCGCTTTAACTGCAAAATTGTCCATGGCCCGCGGCCAGAACGCCGACGACCTCGTCGCCGAGGCTCGAACACTGTCGCAGGTAGTCGATGCAATCCAGATTCCGGATAGCCCATACGCACGTCCGCACATCTCCAGCATTGCCGCCGCCGCACTCATTATCAAAGCGGGCATAGACCCGATCGTTCATATGAATTGCAGGGACCGCAATCGAATTGCGATTCAAAGCGATTTGCTCGGTGCGCAAGCGCTCGGTGTGTCCAACGTTCTGCTCATGCGCGGTACGAGCCTGCCTGCTGACCACATGCCCCGAACAACTAACGTTTTCGACTTGAGCGCGATTGACTTCATTCGAACCGCGGCGGCCATTCGCGACGGCGAGGCCTTCAGCGGCGGGCGACTCCCCGATGCTCCGGAACTCTATATCGGCGCGATTGGAACAGCCTTCCGACCAATCGATGAGTGGAAGCCGGAGAAACTCATCGTCAAGGCCGATGCTGGCGCGCAATTTATTCAGCTGCAGGTGTGCATGAACGCGGATGCGATTAAGGACTATGTTGCGAAAATCGTTGCGGCGAAGCTCACGTGGCGATTACAGATACTCGCGGGTCTGGCGATATTTCCGTCGGCCGAGGCCGCAATCAAGATGAAGAAAATGCGACCCGAGGTGGCGATTCCGCGGGCGGTCATTGACCGCCTGGAGGGCGCCGCCGATCCGGTGCAGGAAGGCATCGCTATTTGTGCGGAAATTCTTGCAGAGCTTGCCGGTACGCCCGGAATCGCCGGAGCGAATCTAATGACTACCGGCGGACCGGAGTCGATAATCGCCGCGGTCAGAAAATCCGGTGTACGAGGTGAATGAGCTTTCGATAATTCGAATCAACGAAAACCCTCACCTTGAAATAAGAGCTTTATCCAGCGGCGAGTCTTTCGCGGTTATCGACGATTTTCTGGCCGCGCCGGATGAACTTCGCAAATACGCAATAGAGCGTGAGCAAAACTTCTCAATGCCACCGAAGAGTTATCCCGGTGTGGTAATGGATATCGATGATGAACCGATGCGGGACATCTATCGATACATACGATCGACGCTGGGCCGGCAATTCTCTTTTCTTCGCGGCGGCGCCGAATTCATGTCGATGCTGTCGATGACGACACTGCAAGCGGACCAGCTCTCGAACTTGCAACGTCTTTGCCATACCGATCCGCCAGCTAAATCGGGTCGGCGCAATTTCGCGTTCGTGCTGTATCTATTCGACAATGAGCAGCTCGGCGGTACCGGCTTTTATCGATGGAAAGAAAAGCAGGCCATTATCGAAGCGACGGCGTTGGAGTCAAAAGATCCGGTAGCGGCACTGGCGTTTCTCAAAGAACGTTTTCCGACTTACCAGACACCGCCTTGCTACATGACCGAGTCGACAGAAATAGCCGAACGACTCGATCTCGTCACAGCAAAATTCAATCGGCTGGTATTTTATTCGGGCGACATTCCCCATAGCGCCCAAATAGCGTCGCCGGGCCTGCTGCCGACCGGCATTCGAGTGGGCCGCCTGACGCTGAATTGCTTCGCGAGCGTGCGACCTAAATAGCTTTCGGGGCGGCTTGACACATCGACTGGCCTGCGGGAGTCTCTCGCAATGCAAACCAGCTTTGATGAGGCACTGGCAACGTTCAGGGGCGGCGATGCCGATCGCGCTGCAGACTTGTGCAGTGATGCACTAAAAAGCAACCCTTCTGACGGCAAGATGCGCGTCTTGTTGGCGACGGCCCAGATCCGTCAGGGCCAGTTTGAAGCCGCCGAAAACAATCTTCGCGAGGTCCTGCGCCACTGGCCCGATATCCCCAAGGCCAACAGGGAGCTCGGCAACGCATTGCTGGCGCAGGGCAAGGGCGACGCAGCCATAAAGGCTTTCGAGCGAGTTGTGGAACTCACGCCCGCATCCGCCGTTGCTCTCGTCGATCTCAGCATGGCCCTGTCGAAAATTGGTCGCGAAGACGACGCAAAAGAGGCGCTCGAACGATCATTCGAGCTCGACCCGGAGCGACGCGAGTTACTGGATGCCGTCAGGCTGCAACGCGAAGGTAAGACCTACAAAG
>JALHUQ010000370.1 GCA_022866645.1 Woeseiaceae bacterium
TTTCTTGTGTTCTTTTTCGAACGGTTCCGGCAGCAAGGACATTTGCTCTCGGCTGGCGGCTGTTTCCGATATTTTCTGCAGGCGCCTGATCTCGTCCTCAAACTCCGTAATGTCCTGAAAGCGTCGATACACGGACGCGAATCGCACATAGGCGACTTCATCAAGCTCATGCAGCTCTTGCATAACGAGATCGCCGACGAGACGCGAAGGTACTTCACGTTCGCCCATGGTACGCAACTTGTGCGTCACGCGGCCTATCGCCTGTTCCAGTTCATCGCTGGGTACGGGGCGCTTTTCGAGAGCCCTGATCATGCTGTTGCGGATCTTGTTCTCATCGAATGGCTGCCGGCTATTGTCGTTCTTGATCAGGCGCGGCATCACGAGTTCTGCCGATTCGAAGGTCGTGAATCGCTCGTTACAGTCCAGGCACTGACGGCGTCGACGAATTTGCCGGCCATCGCCCGCGAGCCGCGAATCGATTACCTTGGTTTCTTCATGGGTGCAAAAAGGACAGTGCATTTAACGTGCGATCAGGCGTATACGGGGAACCGTGCACAGAGCTCGAGTACCTGCTTTTTAACGCGCCCGATCGTCTCCTCATTGTCGAGATCGTCCAGTATATCTGCTATCCAGCCCGTGAGCTGGCGGGTTTCTTCAAGGCCAAAGCCGCGGGTAGTAATGGCCGGCGTTCCGAGACGCAGACCGCTGGTCACAAACGGAGATTGCGGGTCGTTCGGAACGGCGTTCTTATTGACTGTGATAAACGCCTTGCTCAACGCGGCATCAGCCGCCTTGCCGGTGATACCTCTCTCGATCAGGCTGACCAGCATCAGATGGTTTTCAGTACCGCCAGAGACGATCGGATAGCCGCGTTCGGCGAGTACCGCCGCCATCATCTTCGCGTTCGCGCAGACCCTGCCCTGATACTCCTTGAAACTGGGCTCCAGGGCTTCCTTTAGAGCAATAGCCTTGCCGGCAATGACGTGCATCAAAGGGCCACCCTGGGTACCTGGAAAGACCAGCGAATCGAATTTCTTCGTCAACACATCGTTGGCGCGCGCCAGAATCAGCCCGCCACGCGGTCCGCGCAGGGTTTTGTGCGTCGTGGTCGTACAGACATCTGCATGCGGAATTGGGCTCGGATAATGCCCCGTCGCGACGAGGCCAGCGACATGCGCCATATCAACAAAAAAATAGGCGCCGACGCTGTCGGCGATCTCGCGGAATCGAGCCCAGTCGGCCACCTGCGAGTAGGCGGAAAATCCTGCGATGATCATCTTTGGCTGGTGTTCAGTCGCCAGCGCCTGAACCCGGTCATAGTCGATCAGGGCTGTTTCCGCAACCAAGCCATATTGGACTGCATTAAACAGCTTGCCGGAGAAGTTGACACTGGAGCCGTGGGTCAGGTGTCCGCCCTCGGCGAGACTCATTCCCAATATCGTGTCGCCGGGCTCCACGAGTGCGTGATAGACCGCGGCATTCGCTTGCGATCCGGAATGCGGCTGCACATTGGCGTAATCCGCGCCGAACAGCTTTTTGGCGCGCTCTATGGCCAGGGTCTCGACATCGTCGACGTATTCGCAGCCGCCGTAGTAGCGCTTGCCGGGATAGCCCTCGGCGTATTTATTCGTCAGCTTTGAGCCCTGTGCCTGCATAACCAGGGGGCTGGTGTAGTTCTCAGACGCAATCAGTTCGATGTGTTCTTCCTGACGTTGGCTTTCCTGGGCCAGGGCTTTGGCTACTTCCGGATCAAAGGCTTCGATCGTCGTCGATGGGTCGAACATGAGTACTCCGCGTGGGGGGGGGGCGCAAAAGACGGGGATATTACCTGCTAAATGCGCTCGATGGCACTCTCGATCGACTCTAATGAGTCTCGACAAAAGACTGCACCACGCGCGTCCATGCTCGAGCGACATTGCGGCGGTCATAACCCCCGCCACCCGTAGCGATAATTCGGCCCGCGCAGTGTTTATCCGCCAGCCGGCAGAGGCTGGCCGCAGCGCTTGCGTGCGCTTCCTCGGTCAGGCACAGGTGTGTTATTGGATCGCCCTTGAGGCTGTCTGCGCCGCATTGCATGATAATGAATTCAGGCCTGGCAGCGTCGATGTATTCTTCAACCCGCTTCCAGGCGGTGTGGAAATCCGTATCGTCCGCGCCGGCCATAAGAGGAATATTGAGTTTCGTGCCGCGCGCCTTGCCCTTGCCAGTTTCCTCGGCAGCGCCCGTACCCGGATACAGGTGGCGTCCGTCTTCATGGATATCGGCAAATATCAGATCCGGGTCTTCCTCAAAACCGTAGAAAACGCCATCGCCATGATGAGCATCAATATCGACGTAGGCGATTCGATTGAGTCCGTATTGCTTGCGCAGGTACTCGACCGCGACGCCGCAGTCATTGAATACGCAGAATCCCGCAGCATGGTCACGTCCAGCATGATGCAGGCCAGCGATCGGTACGAATGCCCGTTTGTAGTTGCCGTGCATGACTTCGTCGACCGCGCACAAAACGGCACCAACAACGGCGGAAGCGGCATCGTAAATACCCGGGACGGCAGGTGTGTCACCATCGTCCAGCCAACCTTTACCGGCAATCGACATGCGCGACACCTTGTCGATGTAGGCCGCGGTGTGGAACAGGGCCAGTTCATCAACCAGTGCGGGACGCGGGTGCCCGTAAGCGAGTGAGCCTTCGAGTCCCGCCTTTTCGAGCTCGGCGTGAAACACATCGTGCCGATCAGTGCCGAACGGATGCGAATCGCCAAAGCCATAGGCCGCAATTTCCGTTCCCCTGTAAACAAGCACCGTTTCGCTCATAGAAGCATCATGGTTGTTTTAATGCGTAGCAGCATACCGGATAATGCGCGCTCGTTAACTACTGGCAAAA
>JALHUQ010000371.1 GCA_022866645.1 Woeseiaceae bacterium
GGGATGTCCTCGTACTCCTTGATCTCGCTGTCAGTAAAGCCGACGGCGAAATTCAGTTGCAGAGAATCGATTGGTAGTGCGGTGATCTCGAGTTCGCCGCCGGCGATCTCGCTTTTCTTGACGTTGATGTTTGCCTGAGTGCCCGTCTGGTCGAACAAAAAGTATTGCTGGTCGTCATAGTCGATTAGAAACAGCGACAAGCCGCCACGCATGCGTCCACCGAAAGCGGTGCCCTTCAGACCTGTCTCGTAACTGATGAGCGATTCCTTATCGAAACCGGGCATAAAATTGCTTCCTGGTGCAAGGTTGTTGAAGCCACCTGCGCGGTAACCTTTGCCGACAGTCACGTAACCGAGCAATCCCTCGTGGAAGTTATAGGCGAGGCTAGCCTTCGGCTGCAGTTCGCTGAAGGTCTCGCTTTTTCCTTGCGTTGTGTCCTTCGGCGTTTCTTCGTCGTAACGAAACGCGATTGTGAGCTCGAGGTCATCTCGAAGGTCATAACTGAAATTGCCAAAGGCGGCGAAGTTTTCCAGCTTCAAATCCTGCGCGGCAGGTGGAACCGGAAAGCCAAGAAAGGTCGTCGCCAATGAACGGAAGCGATCCTGACTGAAGTACTGCACGCCAGCCACCCATCGAAACGCGCTGTCGGATCTCGACACCAAACGCAGTTCCTGAGCGAAGGTCTCCGACTCGTCGATCACTATAATGTCGATGGCTTCGACCAGCGTTTGATCGAGATCCTGGTCGTTGCCGGAATCCACGTCGGTAAAGGACGTTATCGAACTCAACGTGCCCCAGCGAAATTCATAATCGATCTTGGCAGACACCTCGCGGGCGTTTACAAACGACTCACCGATGCGATTGGACTGAATTTCATAGGTCGGATTACCGAAAAAAATCGGCGCTGCTGGTGGCGGCAGGGGAAGGTAGCCTTCACTTCCCGGCATGAAGTAACCCGAGCCGCCTTCCTGGTCCAGAATCTGGGCGCGCAGGTCAATGGACAGTTTCTCGGCAGGTGTGAACAGCAAACGCCCGCGAAAGGCTGTCGACTTCTTGTAATCAACGTACTGATTGTCGAGGTAGGCGTTTCTCAATTGCCCTTCGCGGTCCTGCACTCGAAACGATGCTCGATAGAGGATGTTGTCGCTAATGACGGGTCCCGACGCACTGCCGGAAATCGTGTAGTCCTGCCCCTCGGCAGCCGACAAACGAAAGCCATATTCCGGTTCGGCGCTGGGCTGCCTTGTGGAAATCAGGATAGCGCCGCCGATTGCGTTGCGGCCATACAGCGCGCCCTGTGGGCCGCGCAAGACATCAACACTTTCGATATCAAAAAGCTCCTGCGTAGTGAGCAGATTATTGGTCGCACTGACGCCGTCGATGCGAAATGACACGGGTGGCTGTCCGGTACCGCGATTCTGCCGCACGCCACGAATGACGAGTGTGCTGACGCCGACCTCCTGATCGTCTGAAAACCGGAGGTTCGGTGTCAAAGATGCAACGCGGTTGATCCGCTCGATGCGGTAGCGTTCGATCTCGGCGGCGGTGTAGGCCGTGATCGAATCGGGTATGTCCGACAGTTTTTCAGCCCGGTAACGGGAGGTGACAATGATTTCGTCAATGAAAGTTTCGTCGCCTGGCGACTGGGCCTGACTTTGGCCAGCAAAGATGGGGGAGGAGCAAACAATAAGCGCTAGTACGGCACGGAGCGCACGGGCCGGTTGGTTGTGCAAGATATGTCCCTTTGTTTTTAGACGTGTTTGCGGGGCAAAACTACCATCCCGGTCAGATACTTCTATACATACATTCCACATCCGGAGGTCGGATTTCGTCAAGGATACAGTATCGCCGGATATTTTCCGCGAGTAGTACGGTGCTGCTACTTCTTATCAGCGCGGGTAGATCCGGTAGTCGAATTGCGGCGGGACAACGTCGTAATGGGACTGCAAGAAAGCGACCAGGTCGATGAGCTCCTGAACCGTCATAAAGCGATTGTAGACGTACATGTTTGACTCGCCGTCGACAGAAACCCGGTCAGCGGCATAGCCGGTTGCCAGTTTGTGTGACGGATTGATAATGGACGTGACGAGCTCACCATAGGTCTTGACGTAGGTCACATTGCCGCCAAGTTCAACATAGGGCGGGTCGGCGAGAGGAATAACCGGTAGTTCAAGGCCTTTGATCGTATGGCACTGATTGCACTGCATATATAAGAACGCTTCGCGACCTGCATCGGCATCCCCGTCGGGCAGCCGGAAACCGGCGGCGGACGTCGGGTCCCGATTACATCCGACAATGGTCAGGCAGAAACAGATTAATAGAGAGATTTTAGCGAACGTGTTCATGGCCTATCTCCAGAATTCTGATTAGATCCAAGGCGATATACGTTAGTATTTGCGCTCGTGTAGTGATCTCGCAATCCGTACTTCTCACGATCGTCGTCGTGCTATACATAGGCAAATCGATGAAATTCACCAATATTCTTATTGCTGCGAGCTTCGTCTGGCTGCTCGTTTCCTTCTGGAACAGGAATGATCTGCCCGGGAATATCGACTACGTGCCTGAGATCAGTAGTGAACCGTTACAGAAGGCGACTAATAAGCGTCCGTTTGACGTCGCCTACGAGAATGTCCAGTACCACGTTGCACCGCAGTTTGAGTACGACATTGTAGGAATGATCGTTTCCTACCGGCATCACGACAACAACAGTCGCATGCACCGGCTAGCGAATGATCACCTCAACATGCTGGACGTGTGCGTAGTCTGGGGTAATAACGCCAAGGGCGCGCAACTGGACAAGATCGACTTTTGGAACGGCATTTTTACGTGCAACTTCCAGACACGGGATCAGGCCGCATGGGACTCTTTCGACGTCAATAAGATATCGAACAATCATCTTATTTCCGATGATGACGACATACGTGATCGGGTCCGGGATATACAGATTGGGGACCAGATTCGTGTCCAAGGCTACTTGGCGAGCTACGGTAGTCCGAATGGTGGGATACGCGGCACCAGCACAACTCGCACAGACGCCGGCGACGGCGCTTGCGAAACAATATTCGTTGAGCGCTTCGAGATTGTGAGGTCGGCGACCAGTTTGTGGCGCATTTCGATGTACGCCTCACTGATGACTCTGCTGGCCGGACTTTTCATATTCTTCCGGCA
>JALHUQ010000372.1 GCA_022866645.1 Woeseiaceae bacterium
GCTCCAGGATGTCGAGCAGGCTCGCTTTGTAGGACCCACCAAAACCGGCAGCCGTGAACTTTGTGCTCGACTGGCTGAAATAGATAATTCCGTCCGGACCGATGCCGAGATTGTTCGCATTCTCCAGGGCTACGCCGTCGATCTCATCGAGCAAGGTGGTGATCGATCCGTCGAGCGTAATCCGTTGTATTCCAAATTCAGCATTCGCAACGACAAGAGCCCCAGCGCCATCGATTTCGATACCCAGCGGTCTTCCGCCCACCTGAACGAATGCACTAACGCCCCGGTTCTGAATACGAATGATCCAGCCGCTGCTTGTCGTAACGTAAATACGGCCATCCGGCGCCCGCGTCGCGTCCTCCGGGCCTTCGAATTCGCCCAGATCGATCCCTGTTGCCGACTTGAGCAAATCGTTAGTTGCGAATGGATCGACATAACCGTCATCGACGGGCGCCTGCCAGGAAACCGGATCGACGGGCACCGGCCAAAGCAGGAAGTAAGCGCTGATCAGCGCCAGAAAAATTCCCAAGGCAGCGAGAGTTTTTCTCACCAGGAACGATTAGCGCTTGGCGTCTATCATGCGCAGAAACTCAACTCGCGTCCGCGCATCTTTGCGGAAGGCACCCACCATCTGGCTGGTTACCATCGTTACGGCTGACTTGTGGACGCCGCGAGTTGTCATGCATTGGTGCGTTGCTTCGATAACGACGCCGACGCCCTTCGGCTGTAGAACGTCCTGAATGCAATTCGCAATTTGTGCGGTCAACTTTTCCTGTACCTGAAAACGGCGGGCAAATGCGTCGACCACGCGCGCAAGTTTGCTGATGCCGACGACTTTATTTTTTGGCAGGTAACCAACGTGCGCTTTGCCGATAATCGGCGCCATGTGGTGCTCGCAGTGCGATTCAAACGAGATATCACGGAGTACGATCATCTCGTCGTAGCCTTCGACCTCTTCGAAGGTGCGTTCAAGGTATTGGACCGGGTTTTCGCGGTAGCCGCTAAACCAGTCTTCATAAGCCCGCGCGACGCGTTTGGGTGTATCGACGAGCCCTTCGCGACGGGTGTCCTCGCCAGCCCACAGCAGCAAAGTGCGAACCGCGTCCTCTGCTTGCCGGCGACTGGGTTTGCGGGGCTTAGCTATTTTTTTCTTTTTGGTGGCCACGGGTGAATACTACAGATCGCTGAGGGTCTTTGACCAGCACAAACGCTCAGGCGCAGGAGACGCCGGTGCCGCGGAGTCCACAATAGCCGTCGGGGTTCTTGGCCAGATACTGCTGATGATATTCCTCAGCGTAGTAAAACGTATCCAGCATCGCGATTTCCGTCGTTATGTTGCCCAGGCCGGCAGCACTTAATTTGGACTGGAAGGCACTGAGCGAGGCTCGCGCTTCTTCGGCCTGCTGGTCGTTGTTTGTATAGATGGCCGACCGATATTGGCTGCCGATGTCGTTGCCTTGCCGCATTCCTTGCGTAGGATCGTGGTTTTCCCAAAAAATCTTTAGCAGTTGACGATAGCTCACTTTGTTTGGGTCAAAGACGACCAGCACAACCTCAGCGTGCTGGGTCTTACCTCCACAAACGAGGCGATAGTCCGGATCCGAAATATTTCCGCCTGCGTAACCGGCAGCCGTAGAATAAACACCGTCTGTTTGCCAAAAAAGGCGCTCCGCACCCCAAAAACAGCCGAGCGCGAATACGGCTTGCTGCAAGTGCTCTTCAAACGGACCGCGTAATGCGTTGCCGTTTACGAAATGCGCGGCGGGGACCGCCATCGGTTTGTTGGTCATGATTGATCGCCTTATTGAGCCGGGTAGCGGGCACCGCGGCGTGGTCGGTCGATAATACCGTCTGCACTTTGGAATCGCACGGCAATCGATTGCGTCCTGCCCCAGCTGACGGGGCGATATACGGCAAAATGCAGGTGCGGCATCGTCGTATGTCCGGTATTTCCGGACAACGCAATGACTTGCCCACGCTCTACACGGTCGCCAACGTCGACCAGAACGCCGTCATGCTCGAGGTGGTAGTACTCGCCAGTCGTGCCGTCAGAATGCAGAACAACGACGTAGTTCGCGTATTGCCCGCAATCATCTTCCCAGCACCCTTTCGAATTCGATTCTTCGATACGCGCGACGACGCCGGCACGCGCGGCGTGAACTGCGGTCCCTGTTTGCATATCAAAGTCGACCGCGAATTCTTCGAAGCCCTGATGACTGAATCGCGCGCCATAGCCCTGCAATACCCGATACGCGTTGCCGGCGGCGTAGGGCAGAGCATATAGATGGTCATCGTCGTGCTTCGCGTCAATCCGTCCAACCGTCCATTTGAAGTCGTAGCGGTAATAGCTTTTGCCGCCCCCTTTGCCATCGAGCAACATGACCTGCTGCGATTCTCCGGGGCCGAGCGTACGAGTGACCGTATTCGGACCGGATATGGAGTAATCCCGCGCAGTGACCCTGAGGGTGTAGGTGATAGGGAAACTCTGCAGGTTGCGCGCACGTAGTTCGACGTCGCTGTCGTTCCTGATTTCGTCAATGCAAATCCAGTCGTCCCGGCATCCGGCGTGCGCCAGAGTGGGCAGCATAGCCAATAGCATGCAGATGACCATCGATACACCAGGGCGCGACATCACTCAGTCGCTGTCGGCGTCTTGCAGTTCTTCGTCAGTCGCCGCTTCTTCGTCGGCCGGCGCTGTGGCGGCCGCGCGCAGGGCATCCAGGTCCGACTGCAGGTATGCGAACGGATGTTCGAATTTTAAATCGGCAGATTCGACGGCAACGCCATCCACAAGTTCCGGGCGGTAAACGCGTTGCCGAATTGCGCGATGCACCATGCGTTGCATGTCAACGAACTCCGGTGGAAACGACTCGGAGCTCAATTCCTTGACGCGACCGCGGTCAGTAACCGTGAAATCAACAACAATCGTCCCGGACTTCAGATCCTTACGCGAACTGCTGGCGCTTTCTCCGACGCCCGACGAATATTCGGGCAAGGGCTCAGTCCAGATCGGGACCGGTTTGCGGAACAACTCATCTCTCAACGCTACGTGCTCTTCGTCACTGGACAACTGGTCCCAAATTTCCTGGTACATTTTTCGCGCACGATTTTGATTTTCGGTGGAGGTGTAGTAATCCGCTAAAGCAACCTGCGTCCGAGCCAGTTCCGCCCAATCGAAACCCTCGGCTTTCTCGGCTATGCGTACGGCGCGCTTGAAATACGTTTCGCCCGTAGCAACCATTCCCATTTGTTGTGTTTGCGTGACGCTCACGTCGAGGAAATAGAATGATTCGCCCAGGCGCCGCAAAGGTTCTACCAGCAAAGGGTCGTCATTCCCGCTGCCGGCTTCGATAATTCTTATGGCTCGCCTGTACGACGTTCGTTCGTCGGCATAATAGCCGGCGCGATGCTGCCAAGTGGCGCGGTTCATCAATGAGGGCAACAGCCCCAATGGATCTTCCTCAAAATGTTTGACATTGAGGGCATGAATTCTGTCAAACGTGTCACGTGCCTCTTCCACATCCCCCATTCGAATGTCGGTCTCAGCAATGGACTCAAGAATCTCAATCTGGTGCAGATTGTGCGGACCCTCGTTGACGTGAGTAATGTGCTTGGCGCGAATAAAAGTTTCCTTTGCTTGATCTGGCCTGCCGTTGCTCAGTTGAGCGGCACCCAGTCCTTTCAAAGGATTGACAAGCGCTTCGTTGAGTTTGTCCTCGACGATTTCGATAATTTCGATCGCGGATGCAAAATTCTGTATCGCCGCATCGAATTGACCGGTGCTGTGTTGCACGATGCCCAGATTGTTTAGTGCGCTTGCCGTTTCCCGGGATTGTGGTCCATAGACTTTAATCGCCATTCCAACGATGCGCTTGGCCGCGATGTCTGCCTCATCCAGCGTGCCTTCCTGGACCAGACGCCTGTAGCGTGCAAATTCTTCCAACAAGCGTTCTTCGCTTACGTTGTCGTCTGACGTTTCGGGTCCGGAGAGTATGTCTTCGCCCGCGATCTCTTCGTCCGCGACAGGAACGACCAGTTCCCCAGGCTCAGTTACTTCGCGACCATAGTCGTCATCGTCGTTGCCCGTCTCGTCCTGTGCGGTCGCACTCAGGGGCATCAATATCAGTGCAGCGATTGCGGCGTAGGGTAGCTTCTTTATCATTCTTTCTTGGTCCTGGCATCCAGGCCGCTTTTAGGGTTTCGGCAGAGCCACTTCGGTCATGTTGAGACCGGATGTGACCGTATTAGTTCTGAAAATCGGGGCGTATCCAGTGAATTCCACTATACCCACTGCCAGAGGTCGGCGGTAGCTCCGCGGACGACCGGCGAACTAGAATCCGAACGCCAGCTGCTGCTGCGCAGGATGCAAAAAGCGAGTGCAATCGAGGGTCTGCTGGTAACGATCGGCGTCAAGGCCAAGCCGCCGACTTGCCTTCGCGAATCGGGCTGCCAGCATGTCGGCATAAGGCCCGCGCCCGGTTTGTCGTCGCCCGAATCGGTGATCGTAGTGTTTGCCGCCGCTGGCCTGGCTGATCAGGCTCAAGACGTGCTCGGCACGATCCGGGTAGTGTGCTCGCAACCACTCGGTAAATATCGCTTTGAGCTCATGAGGTAAGCGCAGGAAGACATAATGAGCCTGAACGACTCCGGCGTTCGCTGCCGCTTCGAGTATCGTTTCAATTTCACCGTCGTTGATCGCCGGAATTATCGGTGCAACAAGAACACTGACCGGCACACCTGCCTGGCTCAAATCTGTGATGGCCTTTAGCCGGGCGCTCGCTGCCGGTACGCGCGGTTCCATCACGCGCTTAAGCGATGCGTCCATCGTTGGAATACTGACCGCGACGGAGCACAAACGGTCTTGGGCAAGATCGCTCAA
>JALHUQ010000373.1 GCA_022866645.1 Woeseiaceae bacterium
ATCCGTTGTTCGAGCGCCGCATTGTTGACAACGATACCTGTGACGCCTGCCATGATCGTCTCGAGTTTCACGGCGGTCCGCGAACCGACGTCGAATACTGCGTAACCTGCCATAACCCGAACTCAGCGGATGGTAATACGGGCAATACTGTCGATATGAAGGCGCTGATTCACAACATCCACTCGGCGCGCACGACGTATCAAATCGTTGGCTACGGCGGTAGCGTGCATGACTGGTCCGATCTTGTCTGGACCCAGGACATCAGAAACTGCCAGACCTGCCACGAAGAGTCAGACCTTAATACGCCGCAGGCAAGCAACTGGCGGCTGGTACAGAATCGCGCCGCGTGTGGCACCTGCCATTACGATGACGGAGACCCGTTGAACGGTAAGCATGATTATGCGATTGAGGACGGTATCCATCCGCTGGATCAGGTATTCCCGGACGATACCCAGTGCGTACTCTGCCACGGTCCGGACTCAGATGTCGCAGGCGGCGCCCTGCAAGTCGCCAAAGTACACGAGATCCCGGTGCAGATTGAAAGCCAGCGCTTTGCCTACAACATTGTGAGCGTTTCAGACATGGTGGTCGGTTTGGCACCAACCGTCGAGTTTTCCGTAACCAATCCTTTGGACGGAAGCTATTACGATATTCTCACTGCCGTTGAGTTCAATACCTGCGCAGGTGGCGCCAGCCGCCTCGCAATAAATGTCGCCTGGAATACGGCGGACTACACGAACACGGGTAGCGGCCTGGCACCGGCGCAACCAATGACGATGAACCCGTTAACCTGTTTCGGTAATCCCGGCGCAACCGAAGTCCCGGGAAATCCTGCCGGCGTGCACATATTCAGTATCACCTCAGGCACGGTGCTTCCGGCGGAGGCAGTCGGTTCAGCAGCCGTCACGATCGATGGCCATCCGGCTGTTTCCATCGACGGCGTGATTAACCGAATTCCGGTGACGAACGTTGTCTCGTATGTTGGGATCGACGGCGGTGCGGCGATTGCGAGACGCGGTGTCGTGGACATTCAGAAATGCGATGACTGCCATAAGTCGCTATCACTCCACGGTAATAATCGTACGGATAATCCTGCGGTTTGCGTCACCTGCCACAACCCGAACGCGACAGACGTTACCAAACGAAATGCGCCTTGCACGGATACACTTGGCAGCGATGATTCGCCGATCGATTTCAAGCGCATGATTCACGCCATTCACGCGTCCGGCGAAATTGGCGTTCCGTATCAGGTCTGTGGCTTTGGTAATTCGGCACACGAGTTCCTCATCGAATATCCGGGACACATCAATAATTGCGAGGGCTGCCATAAGCCCGGCACCTACTTCCCGGTTGATCCGGCCAAGGTACTCGGCACGACCGTAGATGCGGGTGCCAATCTGTTGTCGCCAACGGACGACCGGGTAATTTCGCCGAATACCGCTGTCTGCTCAGCCTGCCATGCGGAGCAACTGGAAATACAGCACATGCTGCAAAACGGCGGAGACTTCAACGCGACGAAAGCCCCGGATAGCGCACTGATTTCATCGGGCGTCGAAACCTGTGCACTGTGTCATGGTCCAGGACGCATCGCCGATGTGGAAATTGCGCATGGCGTCGCCGATTTCGAGTTCAACTAGAAAAGGTGAACGTGTCCATGACCGCGAGTAAGCGTTTGGCAATGATGGCGGCGATACTCGCGGCCATCACTCTCCCGGGCATCGTCTCATCACAATCAAACGATGATGAGACGACGTTGCCCGAATACAGCCGCAAGGGTGCGGACACCTGCCTCGCCTGTCACGATGACGAGACGGTGTTAACGATGTTCCGTACCAAACACGCGGTACCGGACGACCCACACGCGCCTTTTGGTCACGGGCAACTGCAGTGCGAAGCCTGCCACGGCCCTGGCGGTAAGCACACGGCACGCGTTCGGCGCGGAGAGGAACGGCCGCCCATTCCCGCTTTCGGGAGCGCATCCACAGCGTCAGTCGCCGACCAGAACAGCAACTGTATTAACTGCCATGAGAAGGATCTGGGTTTTGCCTGGCACGCCAGCAGCCACGACAGCAACTCGGTGTCTTGCGCCGGGTGCCACGACAGTCATGTCGACAACGATCCGGTCTTGACGACGTCGACTCAGGCTGAGGTCTGTTTCGACTGCCACCAGCAACAACGTACGCAATCGATGAAACCTTACGCGCATCCGATCCGTCAGGGCGAGATGAGCTGCGACAGCTGTCACAGTGCCCACGGCGAGACGACCGACCTGTTGCTGGTCAGACAAACGACCAACGCGATCTGTTTTGACTGCCACGCGGAGCAGCGCGGACCCTATCTGTGGGAACACGCACCCGTTTCTGAAGACTGCACCAACTGCCACGACCCGCATGGATCCAGCCAACCCGGGATGCTCACTATGCGCGCGCCCTTGCTTTGCCAGGGCTGCCACTCGCAGGATGGTCATCCGAGTTTGCCGCAGGACGAGACCGGCCTCCCGTCGGGAATGCCGTCGCAGTACTTGTTGGGCCAGAGCTGCCTGAATTGTCACAGCGAAGTCCATGGCTCGAACCATCCATCCGGTTCGAAGCTGATGCGCTAGGAGCGATGAGATGTTGAAATTAAAAACGGCCGTAGTCCTTGCGCCTTTCGCTCTTTTCTCCCCTGCCGTCAGCTTTGCAGACGTCGATACCTCGGCATGGCTGTGTGAGTCTTGTCCGTTCGAATCCGGCTATCGAGGAGAGGTCGAAGCCGGCGCCATCTATGTCAGCGATGACGCCGCGCGATTCGGCAATGCGACCGGGCTCGACGAAGAAGGCGCCTACGCCAATCTTGAGGGTGATGGCTCGTATGCGAAGGACGGATACCGACTGGACTGGTCGCTGGACAATCTCGGCCTGGATTCACGTGCGCTGCAAGTTAGTGGCGGCCTGCAGGGCAAGTTCGGCTTTGACATCGCGTACAAGGAAATGCCCTACCGACTCTTCGATAGCACACAAACGATTTACGATTCGGTGGGCAGTAATGCACTGACCTTGCCGGGCGGCTGGGTGCCGGCGGCGACGACCTCCGGATTTACGGCGCTCGAGTCATCACTGCACCCACAAAACATCGGCAGCGACCGCCAGATTTTCGACCTCGGTGGGCACTGGTTTGCGACAGAGCGCTTGCGTGTCTTCGCCGACTTCCAACGCCAGAATCGGGACGGTTACAAAATATCCAGTGGTGCGAGTTTCACGCAGGCAACACTGCTGCCGCTCTGGTTCGATTACGAGACCGACCAGATTGATGCCGGTGCCCAGTACGCAACCGACACCGCAAATTTTGGCCTTGCCTATCACGGCTCGTTCTTCACTAATAACAACACCTCGGTGCGCTGGGAGACGCCGTTTCTTTCCTCACCGGGTACCGATGTTCTGCAGAAATCGGTAGCACCCAGCAATGACTTCCAGCAGATACTGCTGAACGGCATGTTGCGCACGTCGGCCTGGGACACGGTGCTGGCGTTCTCGATCGCCAACGGACGAGGCGAGCAAAATGAAGCTTTCTTGCCGTATACGATTAACCCGAATATCACCGCAGGTGCATTGCCGGTCGCATCGCTGGACGCACAAGTTGATACCAGCAATTACGCGCTGACGATTTCTTCCCGACCATTTCCCAAGGGACGAGTCCACTTTAGCTACCGATACGACGACAGAAATAACAAGACACTGCAGTCAGACTGGAATCGCGTCATCGTCGATATTATTGACGCTGGTGCCGAACAGAACACTCCGTATAGCTTCGAGCGCTCCAAGCTCGGCCTCAGTGGCGACCTTACCGTATGGAAAGATATCGTCGTCTCGGGCGGCTACGAGCACAAGGTTTTGAACCGCGATTACCAGGAAGTCGCAGAACAGACGACTGATGCCGGATGGGGCCAGGTACGCTGGAGTCCACTGAACTGGCTGGAGCTGCGAGCCAAAGGCGGCACAGAAGAGCGTGATATTGATCGCTACGACGAAACCGTTGCCGCCGACCTTGGCCAAAATCCGCTCATGCGTAAGTACAACCTTGCGTACCGATTCCGCGCCTACGGACAGCTGAATGTGTCGATCGCCCCGAGCACGTCAAACTGGTCGCTCGGCCTGACAACCATGCTCGCCGACGATGCCTACGACAAGTCACAACTGGGAATGCGCAGTGGCGACGAATTTCG